>JBMLPO010000213.1:0-5786 GCA_049242065.1 Bacteroidia bacterium | reverse complement strand
GCTTTTGTACTAAGTAAGATTTGTAAAAGCGGTCAATGTATTTTAGGCTTTTACAATCAAGCTAGAAGCTAGTTGCCAGAGGCTAGTAGCAAAAAAAAACACTGGCTTCTTGCTCCTGGCTACTGGCTTTTGAATTTGAAAAAGTAGCAGCTTCATTTTTTAAATAAGAATTCTGAATTTTTGTTAAGAATTAGAATTATTCCTCTAACAAAAAAATCAAGCTAGAAGCTAGTTGCCAGAGGCTAGTAGCAAAAAAAACACTGGCTTCTTGCTACTAGCTACTGGCTTTGAATTCAAGAAGGAAGAATGTGCTTTTGTACTAAGTAAGATTTGTAAAAGCGGTCAATGTATTTTAGGCTTTTACACAATAGCTAACAGCTAGAAGCCAACAGCCAACAGCCAACAGCCAACAGCCAACAGCCAACAGCCAACAGCCAACTAAATTACAAACTCCGATTTAAATCCATCATAACTTGGATTCACACAGAATACAGGCACATTTCCTGAATCATTTACAATTTGTTGAGCATAAGTTTCAATTACGTATTCACGTATAGATTTGTCTTCTTGCTGAGTCATAATCATAATCAAATCGGCTAATTTGGTTTCAGCGAAATCAAGCGTTTTACGGGCAAAATCACTGCTACTGTCTAATACAGTTTCTGAATGACTGATTCCGTTTTCATCTAATAACAATTGAATTTGTTTCAAATTCGCCATTAATTTATTGTTCAAGAATTCATCTCCAATTTTATAAGTTAAGATATGAATAGTTGATTGATATGATTTACCCAAATGAATGGCCCATTTTACTTTCTGTTTTGATTCAGATGATAAGTCTAATGGGAAAATGATGTTCTTGTATGCATTTGGATTTTTATCAGTCTTAACTACAATTACAGGCATGGAGCTATAGCTGATAACCCTGCTTGCATTGCTACCAATGATTCTTTCTGTACCACTAGCTCCATGAGTTCCCATGATAATGCAATCACAGCCAAATTCTTCTGCCGTTTCAATAACAGTTCTGTAGATCTTACCAGAGCGAACATCAGTTTTACAAATGATTCCGTATTTGTTTTGAATCTCTGCAGCTTTCTCCTTTAAACGGCCCAATAAAGCTTCTTTCGCTAAGTTCTCTTTTGTGTCGTTTTTGCTGAAACTAAAAATGTTACTTAGGAAGTCCTCTTCCAATATGCTCAATAGAACTAAATCATTGTCAAAGTGTTTAGCGATTTGTGCAGCATGGGCTAATGCATTAAGTGAGATTTCCGAAAAGTCAATCGGAACCAACATGATGTTTTTCTTTTTTTCCATAAAGCTTGGTTTAATTTGATTACAAATGTAATTGATTTAACTTACAGCCTTATTCCTTTATTGTAATGAAATCTATAATTCCTGAATCTGAGCTAGTTTTGAATCAAGATGGCTCTGTGTATCATTTGAATTTACTGCCTGAAGATGTGGCAGATACAGTGTTTTTAGTGGGTGACCCCGACCGTGTTTCTGAGGTGTCGAGATACTTTGATTCTATTGAATTAAAAAAAAATAAAAGAGAGTTCGTTGCGCATACCGGGTACATAGGCTCTAAGCGACTTACAGTGCTTTCAACAGGCATTGGTACAGATAATATTGATATCGTCCTCAATGAACTCGATGCTTTAATTCATGTAAACCTTAAAACCAGAGAAATTATCCAAAATGCCAGGAAATTAAATTTAATTAGAATTGGAACTTCTGGTGCTTTGCAAAAAAATATCCCAGTTGATTCCATTTTAATTTCAAAAGCAGGATTAGGCTTGGATAATTTAATGTGGTATTATCAAATTAATCCTGATAAAGATTTTAGAGCTTATGGTTTAAAATTAGGTCTCGATTTTGTTTGGCCTTATCAGTTTAATTGTGCTGAAGAATTAAATTCAAAGTTTCCTGCTGATATAAGAAGAGGTTTGACTGCAACTTGTTCTGGCTTTTATGCACCGCAGGGAAGAATGTTAAGGATGCCAATTACTGAACCTGATTTTATTTCAAAACTCTCTTCATTGGAATTTGGTGATCAAAAAGTGACCAATTTTGAAATGGAAACAGCTGCAATTTTTGGCCTTTCTAAATTATTTGGTTTCAATGCGCTTGCTGTTAATGCAATTGTTGCCAATAGAATCACACATGAGTTTAGTAAAAATCCTCATGATACAATTGATGCGACTATCCGTTTGGTATTGGAATCTGTTTGTAAATAATGTCTGTAAAAGAAACTAGCAAAGAAGAAAAAATGCATGCGCTAGCACTCAAGCTTACGCCGGGTGTGGGTGATATTATTGCCAAATCTTTGGTGATGTTTTTTGGTTCTGCCCAAGAGGTCTTTAAAAAATCAATAACTCAATTAAGTAAGGTTCCAGGTATTGGTCACCAAACAGCATCAGATATTTTTCATAAAAAAGATATCAAAAAAGCTGAAAAGGAATTTGAGTTCATTGAAAAAAATGGAGTACAAGTTTTTTATTTTTTAGATGATAATTATCCCGCTCGATTAAAATCAATTCCTGATGCACCTTTACTCTTATTCGGTACAGGTAATTTGAACCTGAATCCTGCGAGAATTCTTGCTATTGTTGGAACGAGAAAGTGCAGTGAATATGGCAAGGAGCTTTGTAAAGAATTAGTGAATTCAGTTAAAGATCAATCTTGTTTAATTTTAAGCGGACTGGCTTTAGGAATAGATACAGCTGCCCATCAGTATGCAGTTGATGCCAATATTCCAACCATTGGAGTTTTGGGTAGTGGCTTTAAAAAACTATATCCTTATCAGAATAAAATTTTAGCTGAACAAATGAAAGCCAATGGCGGTCTATTAACTGAATTTATTTCTACCACGCCCCCAGATGCAGAAAATTTTCCGAAACGAAATAGAATTGTTGCAGGCATGTGCGATGCCTTAGTTGTAGTTGAAACTGCCATTAAAGGCGGAGCAAAAATTACTGCTGAAATCGCCAATTCTTATAACAAAGATGTGTTAGCATTCCCAGGCCGACCCAATGATGAATATTCTTTAGGATGTAATCAATTAATTAGAGACAATAAAGCCATTCTCATTAATTCACCAGAAGATTTGTTGAAAGATTTAGGATGGGACTATGGCAAGAAAAAGCCCCAACAGCAGTCATTGTTTTTTCAGTTGAATGAAGAGGAAGGTCGAATTATAGAAATATTACGTACTAAAAAAACAATGGGTATCGACGACTTAGCCTTTGCCTTAAAAATGGATCAGACTTATTTAAGTCTCAAATTACTTGAATTAGAATTTTCTGGATTCCTCAGGGTTTTGCCAGGAAAGTATTATGAATTAAGATAATGCCTGCTTCTGTTTTTATTAAATTTGAAAACAAGGTTTAATTGATACAAGGATTTTAATGAATTTTTTTTAAGCATCATTGGAATATCCTCAAGTTTACTAGAAATAGTTTTTATTTATCTGGTGAATGAGTTGATAAACATTTTAAAAAAAAATATTTGTTGTTAAATTGTTCTTCATTTTGAAATCTAAGACCCCGAGAGGAGTGGTGGTCTCCTGTTTTTAAAAGATGATTGAAATGAGTTCCGCATTGGAAGACCTTTGCGGTGGGTGTTGCTTTACTTAAAATTTTCTATAATCATGTCCTCCTTTTAGGGTTTTAAGAATTTCAAGAAATCAACAGACTTCTTTTTCTAATTCAAGTTTTAAGCTTGATTCTAAGTATTTCAAGCAATCAACTTCTTGTATGGCTATGAAGGATGGAAAAACAAATTTTTAGCTAAGGATGCGGAAATTTGTTGAGCATAATTTTAATTCTTAAAAAAAGCAATATCAATTGATTGATAACTAGTGCAATTAAATATTTTCAGCAGACCTTAAGATAGACTTCATTAGGCTTTTTGTATTCCTTTGTTTTGATTTGCTGTATGAGAAAAATTATTTCGATTTTCCTAGTATTGGTTTTGGCATCACAAATGATTTGGGCGAAACCAAAATACCCTAAAAAAGTTGTTTTTTTAATTGGTGATGGAATGGGGCTGACTCAAATAACTGGCGCCATGGCACATTATAAAGGCAGGAATGCTTTTGAAAGATTTCAAGTAATTGGTTTGTCAAAAACATCGAGCTCCGATAATTACGTAACTGATAGTGGAGCTGGAGCAACTGTTTTTTCAATTGGAAAGAAAACCTATAATGGCGCCATTGGTGTTGATTCTTCTAAAAAGGAATCTTTAGGTTTATTCGAATTACTAAAAGAACGAAATTGGAGAACTGGTGTTGTTGCAACTTCATCTGTCACTCATGCTACGCCAGCATCGTTTTATGCGCATGTAAGTAGCAGAAGGTCGGAGGATGAAATTGCAGAGTTTCTCAAACGCAGAAATTGTGATCTAGCTATTGGTGGTGGAATGAAATTCTTTTTAAAAAGAAAAGATGGAAGAAACCTTTTAACTGAATTAAATGAACTAGGATTTACAGTTGCTGCAGATACCAATTTGGTAGATATCAAAGCTAAAAAACTCATTTATTTATGTGCCGAAGAGGGTATGAAAACCATGCAAGAGGGTAGAGGAGATTTCCTACAAAAAGCAACTAAAATTGCCATGAGTAATTTAGGTGCCGACAAAGAAAATTATTTTTTAATGGTGGAAGGTTCTCAAATCGATTGGGGTGGACATGATAACAATTTCGAATACATGAAAGCTGAATTGATTGATTTCAATGAAACCATCAATCAGGTTTTAGATGCAGCCATTAAAGACGGCAATACATTGGTAGTGGTTACTGCCGATCATGAAACAGGAGGATTGAGCTTGTTAGAAAACAAAGAAAACAAGCAAACCTTTATTCCCAATTATTCTTCAAAGGGACATTCAGGTGTAATGGTACCTGTATTTGCTTATGGTCCCGGAGCCGAAGCCTTTGCTGGTATTTATGAAAACAACCAGATTTTTTACAAGTTCAAGAAATTAATGAGGATTACTAAATAATGTTACAATACATCATACCTGTTGTTTTAATCATATTGATTTTGGTATTGATATATTATATCATGCCTAAATTTTTTAATGATTACCAAAAAGAAAAACTAGCTAAATTAGTTTTATTTATTTTGATGGCAGCCTACTTGGCCTACGATTTCACCATCAAAGAAAAATGGGCTTATCTAGTTGTATTGGCATTGGGCTCCTTTGCATTTGTTGTGTTGATATTAGATGCGAAGAAGAAAGGGTAGTTTAAAATATCGGCTAGTTGAATCTTGAATCCAAGTAGCTTGAAATTGGCTTTTTGTTTAATTTTCCTCCATACAAAAATTCCTAATATTCATTCTAATTCCTCTAAATTTTCAGATTAATTTCATACAATTTTTCTGTAATTCATTAAACTTTTTCAAAGTACTTAGTGATTCGAAATTCACGATGAAACTAAGCGATTATGAATTGTTTTTACAGATTATAAAAGGGGATGAGAATTCCCTTGCTGAACTCATTCTGCGCTACCAGAACAAGGTTTATCATACTGCTCTTTCTTATCTACAAAACAATGAAGAAGCAGAAGAAGTTGCAATGGATGTGTTTCTTGAATTGTTTCAGTCTGCGGCGAATTTCAGAGGTGAATCTTCTGTTGGTACTTGGATTTATCGAATCACCATCAATAAGTCATTAGATAAACTAAAATATAGAAACCGTAAGAAACGTTTGTTTTGGATTAGCTCCATTTTTAGCAATGAGGAAGGAGAACATCTTCACGAGAAACCTCATATTGAACATCC
>JBMLPO010000212.1:0-5876 GCA_049242065.1 Bacteroidia bacterium | reverse complement strand
ACTTTTTTTGGTAAATCCAATTGGGGTGTTTTTTCTGTTTTTGGTTTTGTTTCTTTTGGCTTTTCTTTGTCCTTTACTTTTTCTTTAATCGCCACACTCTCCTCTGTTTCCTGAGTAATATCTTTGGTTTCCTCTTCAGTAGCTTCCGAGATGGGCGTATAAGTTTCGTTGGGAGAAGGGTCGGGCACTGGACTTAAAGCAGGGCCACCCATATTTTCTTCACCTAAGCTCATCATCATTCCAATAGAATCCAAAGGTGGATTAGGAGGATAGATGAAAAACATCAATAAAAAAGCTAGAATAATCCCATGAATTAGGGATGTTCCAATAAATCCTGCCAACATGTGGCGGTTATTTTTCCTTTCGATGGTGAAGTTTTCTGTAGCCATAATTTTGAAATGTAAACATAAACGTAAAAAATACATTCAATCACATTGGCTTTTTCACCAATACACAATAAAAGCTGTGAGGTGTTGACAGATTAGGGCAGAATTTTAAATTCAGTTCTTCTGTTTTTCTGTTTGCCTTCAGCGGTTTTGTTATCGGCAATAGGTTGTGTTTCTGCATAACCTTTATAAGCTAAACGATTGGCTGGAACTTGTTTAGATACCAAATAATCAAAAACCGATTTGGCTCTATTACTTGAAAGTAATTGGTTTTTCTTCGGGTCTCCAGTATTGTCTGTATGTCCACCAATTTCAATTTTAACAGTTGGATTGGCTTGCATAAATTGAATGAGCTTTTCCAATTCAACCATTGATTCACTTTTTAAAGCAAACTTATCGGTATCAAAAAAGATGTTTTTCAAAACTACCTTAGCTCCTGCAGTAATTGGTTGAAGGGGTATATTCAATATCAATGGCTCGGTTGAGCTTTGGTTTTTTAAAGCAAAGTTTTCGGAATAAAACATATAACCATTTGCAGAAGCATTTAAAGCATAGTCTTTGTTTCCTTGAAGTGATAATAAAAACTCACCAGATAATTTATTTGAATACGATTCAACAATAGATTTACCACTTGCCAAATCAATCAATTCAATTTTGGCACTGAGTTTTTTATTGGTTACAGCATCATATACAATTCCCTTAACATAACCTGTTTTGTTAGGCTGTGCTTCTTTATACAATTCAAAATGATACAAGTCTAATCCTCCATAGCTGTCATCAGCTTGTCGTGATATATAAGCATCTACACCATTAGAAGCAATCACCAAACAAGTTTCATCTAAATCGGTATTAATTGGATAGCCTAAGTTCACAGGTTTTTGCCATCTGCCATCTACTTTTTTAGCGAAAAATAAATCAATTCCACCCATACCCGCATGGCCATCACTATTGAAATAAAGTGTTTGATCGTCTTTTGCAATAAAAGGGGATTGGTCATCACCAGCACTATTGATTTCAGGGCCCATGTTAATTGGAGGCGACCATTTCCCATTTTTAAAGGTGGTGTACCAAATATCACTTTTACCATAACCACCAGGTCTATTACTGCTAAAGTAAACAGTTTTACCATCAAAGCTTACAGAAGGTTGACTTTCCCAATTACCTGAATTTACTGGGTTTCCAAGATTTTTTGGTTCTGCCCAAGTTGCACCATCCAATTTTGATAAATACAAATCACAAGAACCCATTCCACCTGGTCTGTTGCAAGCTGTATAAAATATATACTGACCATCTGCGCTCAAAGAAACGGTACCTTCATTTCTTTCAGTATTAATAGGAGAACCCATATTCATTGCAGGTAACCAAACTGTTTTTTGTTTTTGGCTGATGTAAAACTCTTCATTTCTGCCTCCTTCAAGCCTCGTGAAAATAAATGTTTGACCATCTGCTGTAATTCCTGGGAAATACTCATTTTCATGGGAGTTGATATTAGGGCCTAAATTATGCGGTTCAAAAGGAACGGGATTTTTAATTGCATAAACAGCAAATGCCGCATTTCTTTTGATTCGTAATACTTCTGCTTGTTTTTGAAAATGATCAGGATATTGTAGGAATTTATCGCAATCAACAATGGTTTCTTTGTATTGCTTTTGGATATAATTAATTTTAGCAGAGCCATAGTAACTCATTGGGAAATCCGGATTGATTGAAATAACCTTATTGTAAATGGCCATTGCTTCTCCGTATTTTTCATTGTTTGATTTGACCTCTGCTTGTAACATATAAGCATCAATAAAATTGGCATCAATACTGATTGCTTTTTCTACAAAATTCAAAGTCCGTGCGCCATCACCTTCCTGAAAAGATTTTAATGCTTCACCAAAATAATATTCTGCCTTTTTATTCTTTGTGCCTGAAAAGGGTAAGTCTTGGGCAAAAGCATGAAAATTGATTAATAAAAGTAGGAGAAGCAGACTTAGATTTTTAAGTATTTTCATCATAATAATTTGGGGTGCATAAACCATACCAATTTTCCAGATTGATGATGGGTTAATTTCCATGTTGGTATATTAAATTGTATAACGGCAATTCCTGAAGTTGGTAAGTTATCTATAAATGTGTTGGATAAGAGTCCAATCATTCCTGTAAACGAAGGATTGTGTCCAATCAACATCATGCTATTTTTCTGATCGGGAGCTGAGCGGATTATATGTATGATATCTGAAGTACTTGCTTCATACAAATCACTCTCCAATCCAAGAATTTCAGGCTTAAGTTTTAATTCTTCTAAAACAATTTTTGCTGTTTTGACGGTTCTTTTTGATGTGCTACTCAGCATCAAATCAGGAATGAATTTTTCCTTTTTTAATGCCAACGACATCAACTTCGCATCTTCTTTACCCTTATCACTTAAAGTGCGGCTATGGTCTAAAAAATCTGGTGAATCTTTCAAAGCCTTAGCGTGTCGCATTAGTATTAAAGTCTTCATGGCAAAGGATAATTTATTTTGACTCTTCTGATTCGGTTCTTCTATGGTGTCTTTTTTTACTTTGAGAATGTTCCTCTTTTTTCTCAGTTTCCTCCGATTTATTTAAACAAAATACAGCAGTAAAAAACCATCCAATAATCATACTTAATCCTCCAACAGGAGTAATGGCACCTAAGAATTTATAGGAATCATCTCCCCAAATATTTCTGGTCGCCAATAAAAATAAGGTGCCTGAGAAAATGACAATCCCTAGACTTAACAAGCTAAGAGAAACCAATAATTTTTTATTGAAATGACGGTGATTTATTGAGAGAATTAAAATTCCTAATGCGTGAAACATGAGGTATTTTACAGCGGTATCCCAGACAGATAATTCATAGTCACCCAAGATGCCTTTTAATAAGTGAGAGCCAAAAGCGCCACAAATCACAGCACATCCAGCGAAAATGAGAGAAAGGCGGATAAAAATTCTTGAATAATCTTTCATGGTATAAAAATGATTTCAAAATTGCTCAGTTTGGTTTAAAAAACCTTTACATGTGAACAAATAAAAGAATAATAATCTTTAAAGGGTAATTAATTTCGTTACCGTTTCTTTTTATATGAATAAACAACTACTTAGTATTCTCAGTGTCATTGTGTCCATAGGGCTTGGACTAGGTATTTATTTGTATTTTTTTGAAATAGGAGATAAGAAAATCAAACCTTTATCTGTGGTTCCAGATAATGCAGCATTTATTTTAGAAAGTAATAAGAGCAGTCAAATGCTTCAGTCGTTTGGCGAACCCGAGTTCATGGAAAAGTTGTTGAAGAATGAAGACATTTCGAAATTTTATCAGCAGCTCATTGAATTTGACTCTTTGTTTAAAAGTAATACAACTGTTGGGAATTGGTTTGAAACAGGAGAGGCTGTATATTCTTTTCATGCTTACCCTAATCACCATATTGGTTTTTTTATGGCAGTTCAAACCAAAAATGAAACCAGTGCGCAAAAGGCAATGTCATTCATTCAAGCTATTTTTCCTGGACGTTATCAATTAACAAGCCGAAAATTCTCAGGAGAGGATGTTTTAGATTTTAATGATTTTGGTGGAGATTACAGTTTTAGTATTGCGTTTAAATCGAACTTAATGTTGTTTAGTTTTGATGGTTCCTTGGTTGAAAATGCTTTAATCAAACTCAAACAAATTAGTCCTGAACAACAACTCAACGATAAAAACAACTACATATTCAATGGCAATAAAGATTTCAACATCTACATCAATTATAGTTTATTGCCTTTGTTAATGAATAGTTTTACCAATGAGGATTCACAGAAATCATTCGGTATACTTGGTAATTTGGCGGAGAAAGGTTTCTATCAAGTAGAACTCAGTGAAAAGGATTTAATATTGAAAGGAGCTTCAATTACTTCTGATAAGAATTTTCAATTTTTAGATTTATTGAATTCTCAGGCGCCTATTGAAAACAGAGTGATTCCTTATCTACCAGAAAACACTTCTTTTTGTTTGAACATTTCACAAAATGGCTATGCCAAATGGTATCCCAATTTAAAGGAGTATTTATTTAGTGAGGGTTTGTTTAGAGCCTATGAAAATTATTCTGATAGCTTAGAGTATATCTACGGCAAAGGATTAAAATCAAAATTATCTTCATTAATGGGAACCCAAGCAGGTATTAGCTCTGTGCTAGAACCTGGAATACCTAAAGACAGTTCCTATGTTTTGTTTTTTGAGTTAATAGATCCATTGGGATTCAAATCTCTCATGAATGAAATTCAGTCGCAATTCCAAAAGAAAAATGGGGGAGATTCAAGCATTATCAGTTCAATGGATTCAACCCATCTGATATTTCCTTTTTATTTGGGCGACTATGGAAAAATCTTATATGGTGATTTGTTTGAAGGATTTCAAATCAATGCGTATACCATTAAAGGTAATTATGTTTTTGCATCGGCTCATCCAAGCACTTTAAACGGATTGATTAGAAACTGGCAATCTGGAAAATTATTAAACAAGTCAGAGAGATTTAAAGACTTCCGAGAAAAAATGGTCGGACAAAGCAATCTAGAATTGTTCATTAACGGAGATATAGCTCCTAAATATATAATGGATAACCTAAATGATAATTGGTATGGCATACTAACTAGAAATTTAGGTACTATTAGAAAATCTGGTTTTATTGGAATGCAATTTGGTGGCAGCACAGATAAAACTTTTGCTAGTCAGTTTACTGTTGAATTCAATACTGGAACAACAGATAAAACTGAAAAAATTTGGGAGATACCATTAGACACCTTGCTGGCATCTAAACCAGTTTCAGTGTATTCAGCATCAAGAGGAGAGCATGTATTATTAATGACCGATAAGAAAAATCAGTTATACATGGTTGATAAAAGCGGTATGATTTTATGGAAATACCAATTAGAAGATAAAATCATATCAGGAATCAAAGAAATCGATCTCAATAAAAACGGAAGAAGTCAATATGTTTTCAATACTGCTCATCAAATTCATATTGTTGATGAAAACGGCAAGGCGCAGCAAGGTTGGCCAGCTTGGATTCCAACCTCTACAGAATTTGAAGTAAAGGTATTTGAATTAAATGAAGAGAAAGATCTTGGATTTTTTGCTGTAGGAAAATATTATAAACTAAGTGCTTATAATGCACAAGGAAGGTTATTGCCAGTATGGAATCCTTTAAGTATTTATCCTAATTTAATTTCTGAGTTTTATCCTGTTAAGCTATCCGGACAAGGTCAATTATGGGCATTAAATGAAAAAGGGAAAATAAGTATTTATGATATAGCAGGTAAACCACTGAAGTCATTATTTAACGACTCCTTATTTGTTTTCAATTCCTTGTATATTCAGCAAATTGATACAGGAAGTTTGATGATGATGGCAGCTGATTCTAATCAAATCTATTCAATAAAATATTATACTTGGAAATCAGCGGATGTAAAAGTTATAGCACAATACCAAGATAAAATTATTGGCTTT
>JBMLPO010000211.1:0-2836 GCA_049242065.1 Bacteroidia bacterium | reverse complement strand
AATCACTTGCTATTGAGGCTAAACAAGTTCAAAACTTGGCATAAAGCAGTCAATACAATTTAGGCTTTCACACCTCCGCCAAAAGCCAATAGCCAAAGTCGTCCCAATCAATATTTCACAATCTTCTCTGCAAAGGCATTTTCGCCATTGCTTATTTCTAGCAAATAAATTCCGCTGGTAAATTGGTTCGACTCAATTTTAAAGTTTGAATTCCATTCGCTGCTTTGGATCAATTTACCTTCTAATGTGTAAATTTTATATTGAAGTTCTTTATTCGATTGATTGCTGATTTCTAATGCACTGGTTCCATTTGCAAATCCATTGGTATTCAAAACCTGCACCTGCTCTTTGAATGCAGCTATTGGATCTACCGACAATACCACTGCAAATCCTCTTTCTTGTAACCTGTTTTTTATTGGAAAGTAATGCGCCCTCGAATACAATAAACTATCTGTCATCACCAATAAATCTGCGGCATCTTGCATGCTCATATTATTGGTATAAAAATAAGTTGAACCCAACAACAACTTAGTTGTTACTTCTCTTCCTAAATCTAAACTCAAATCATTCAACATGCTGCTCCAAATTTCAGATGTAGAATAAAAATCAGAACTCACATTTGTAGGATACTTTTTATTGGTATCGGTATTTCTTCCATCCCAGTAAACATTATGGCCATCCCAATTAAATACCTTTCTCCAATTGTAATCTGATATAGCCTTTGAGTACTGTGTAGCCATGAAATCACAATTGGCTTCTTCAAAGGCTAATCTTTCTAACCCATTGGTTGAATTAGGCGCAATGCTGTAATTAATTGCATGTGTATATTCATGTACAATAACATCAGCATCTTCTGCATCTGGTACACCGCCTGTTCCAAAATACAAAGAGGGGTCATCATTATCAAATGCAAACCTCGATTGATCTTGACCCTGAAAGGCTGTTGGATCTACTTTAATTTGATAATTAGCCAAACTATCCAATCCAATACTCTTTAAATAAGCTTGTACTTCACTGATATGATACAATACCATAAATTCTCTAAAAAATGATTGGTTTCTACTGAAATCAAAATTGGCTACTTGAGAAGTAAATGGTGTATTAGTTGGTGATTCCAAATCAAGAATGATGGCATGTTTATTTTCTGCAAAAAAACTATCATTAGCAAAACGAATAGGTACCACCACATTAGCTCTCTGTGCAGCTATTTCAGGATAATCAGCGCCATTTTTATTTACCCAAAGTCCATTATCATCACCATAATTTTTTTGTGCACTTGTTAATGGGTCTGGCTTAAATAATTTGCTACTAACTGATGTATCTGATTTAGCTAATAAATCCAATTGTCTGTTGAACAACAAATCCCCTTTTTCATTTCTAATTTCTTCAAATAAAACACCTGTTTCTGATTTAACTTTATTCAAGTAAGCTATCGAGTATTCACCATTATTTTTGATCCATACCAAATTATTTTGGCCTGATTTAAAGCTGATGTTCGAAGCAGAACCATTTTCAAGATTACTACTTATATAAATCAGTGAGCCGTATTTATTGATGTTTAATTTGATATCACTTCCATAAACCGGAATACCATTGTAGAAATGTTGATACAACTGGTGTTTACCAACTGCACTATTTTTTTCAAACAACAATTTAAACCGATGTGATTCATCTTTCGAATGAAGAAAGTTAGTTCTTAAAAAGTTCTGCAATTCAATTTCACTTAATTGATTAAAATTAACAGAAAAATGAGTCCTAGAAGATGTTGCTTTCTTTGGGGTATCTATTGATGTTTGAGCAAACACATAAATATGCAACAATAAAAAAAATAGCGTTAATTTATTTTTCATACTTTAACCATTTGGGTGTATTGAATCCATTCTCCTTAATTTTATCAAGAACAGCATTCACTTTTGTTGGACTTACTTCAAATATAATACCCTCAAAATCTTCTTCAGCATGCGGATAGAATTTTAAATCGAATTGTTTAAAATGCCTAATGAGTTCATGGTGTCGAGCAAATGGAATTTCTATTTTATATTGATTAAACAAATCCTTTTTTACAATTTCCACTTTCTCCAAACAAGCCTCAGATGCGCCTCCGTAAGCTGCAATCAAACCAGGCACACCTAATAATTTACCACCAAAATAACGAACAACTACTACTAATACATTAGTCAGATTTTTTGCTAAAATGGTTCTAAGTATGGGTCTACCTGCTGTTCCCGATGGCTCTCTGTCGTCAGAACTTTTTTGAAATGAGGCATCCGGTTCTAAAACCAAAGCCCAGCAATGATGTGCTGCTGAATAATGTTCTTTCTTTAAATACTGAATGATTTCTTTTGCTTCTTGTTCTGTTTTTACAGGATAAGCATAAGCTATAAACCTACTTGCACGCTCTCTTAACTCAGCCTCTTGATGATTTTTAATGGTTTGGTAGGAATCTGTAAACAACATTTTAAATCGACATTAAAACAATAGCAGCTAAAGCAAGACTTAAGCCAATCCATTTATTTTTTGTAAGTAGTTCCTTGAAGAAAAGTACCGAAAACAAAGTACTTGCCAATACAATTCCGATATTATTGATAGGGAAAATAATGGTTGCATTTGATCCTTGTAATGTTTTAACCAAAAAGAACATACTGAAATAATTGGGCAATCCTAAAAACAATCCCCATAACAATGAATTGATATCGAGTTTAGTTTTGCCAGTAATAATCCCTCCAATTAGTATCAATGAACCCAACAAAAATGCGTTTAAAAATACTGTAGTTACAATGGTATCAGCGCTAAAGGCTGGGATAAACATTTCCTCTAAATAATGTAAAATAGAATC
>JBMLPO010000210.1:0-2260 GCA_049242065.1 Bacteroidia bacterium | reverse complement strand
AACCAAAGCCTGACGGTCACACTCAACCAAATTACCTCTTTCTAATATGCCAAGCGCTTTATAGATCTGAGCTAGAATTCTTGCCAAAGTAGTTTTACCTGTGCCGGGATTACCTGTAAATACTGCATGTAGAGAAAAACTCTGGCGAACATCTTTTCCTATTTCTTTGTAAAAACGAACCAGTTTCACCAATTCATCAATTTCATTTTTCACGCTATTGAGTCCAATCATATGATGTAAAGTACTCAAAGCCTGTTTCAATAAATCTTCATCAATAGGAATATCAGCCAAGCTTCTTTGTTTGCCTGCAAATATTTTTTCTATGTCAATATCACTAATGGTTGATATTTCTTCTTTACTCAATTCTTTGGGATTTTTTGTTTGCATCAACCTCAGTCCCATGTTCATTTTGCTTTCATCAATAAGTGAATTCACATAACGGGCATTGCCAAACATTTTATCTCTTTCTCTGTAAGCATCAACCAGTTTTTTATATAAAAATTCACGTGCAGATTTGCTCAGAATAACACCTCTTTTTCCAGTTGTAAATTCAGCAATGGTCATTAATTCCTGTGGAGTATAATCAGGGAAATCATAGAACATGCTGAATCGTGATTTCATTCCAGGATTTGATTCTAGGAAAGTTCCCATTTCATTAGGATAACCAGCTACTATTACTGCAATATCGCCATCGCCATCACTCATTTCTTTCAGCAGAATTTCAATGGCTTCTTTTCCAAAATCTTTGGCATCATCATTTTTTCTTGCCAATGAATAGGCCTCATCTATAAACAAAATTCCACCTTTTGCTTTTTTAATTACCTCTTTGGTTTTAGGGGCAGTTTGTCCAATATATTCTGCCACTAAATCGCCACGATCAACTTCTAGAACATGGCCTTTAGAAAGCAGACCTAATTGCTTATAAATTTGTCCGAGCATTTTAGCGACAGTTGTTTTGCCTGTGCCCGGATTTCCTGTGAATACAGCATGTAAATTGATTTTTTCATTGTCGTCAAAACCTTTTTCTTGTCTGATTTTAATGAAGTTCAAATAAGTAGTGTATTCTTTTACTTTTTTCTTGATAGATTCAAGTCCGGTTAAAGCATCTAGTTCCTTTAATACCTCATCCATATTTGTATCTGGAGTGGTGCTAGGAATAATGAGTTTTTCTTTTTGTTTAGGTGGTTCAATAATTCCTTCTGCTGCAAAGAAGTCTGCCACTTCAAAAGGTATATTGGCAATTACCTGATCCATAAATACCACAGAGATGCTATAAAAGTCAATTCCCCAAGTGCCCTTTAGATCGCTACCCCAGCCAATGCTGGTTTCAAATTCAGATTCAGACCCATCAATGAAAATGAGTTTTTCAATACTTCCTTTTAATTGACCCGTTTTAGTTTTAAAATAAAATTGCAATTCACATGGCCATGGCTCAGGCTCTCGAATGAGGTTTTCTGCTTGCATTTCTAACCAAACATAACGTGTTTCATTGGTATGAAATGCAGATAGATATTGCCTGTCTTTCTTTATAACATTTGTATCAGGACCTTCATACAATCTCACTTTTTTAATATTAAAAAAAGGATTAACGGTTTCTGAAACAATCCCTAAATCAATGATATAAAACACTTTCTCTGCCACAAAAATGCCATCAATCCAAGCTTCCCAGCGATAGGTTCCTTTTTTCCAAAAACTTCCAGGAGTTTTTACACCCCAACCCTCACGAACAAAAACAATGTTCTCATCTTTTTTAATGGATCGATCAGCTTGTAGACTACAGATTATACTATTGTCCTCTAGATTGACGCATTTTAAATTGATTTTGATATCCCAATCTTCTTCATCAAATAATTTGTTGAAGAACGACAATTCACAATAGATGAAAGAACACTCTGTCTCGTCATAAACTAGTCTGTATTTTTTCTCATTATTTGCAAGCCATTCAGTAGAACTAAATACTTTGAAATCTCTGAATTTATATTGAAGTGGGCTATCTTTTGCCATGGCATTTAAATTGTTTACTAAATAACATGTTAATTAGAGTATTTGGTATGTTAAAATATTTTATAGTGCTTTATTTTTTATTAATCAATATAATGGATTAAAAATTAACTGATTAGGATGTGCACATTTGTTTCTGTTTACAAAAAAATGACGGTTTCGAAAAAAAATATGAAAAAGTGTTGGGTAATTTAAAAGACATTTATACATTTGCACTCCCTTAGAAATTCAGTCAAGGAGAGATGGGTGAGAGGCTGAA
>JBMLPO010000209.1:0-14431 GCA_049242065.1 Bacteroidia bacterium | reverse complement strand
CCCTAGACCCCTTACAAAGAGAATTAAAACATGGTGCAAAAAAACAACTAGAACTGGCCAAAATTTTAATCAAATTAAATCAAACAAAAGAGGCCAGAATTAGAATAGACAGTTCGTTAAAAATCATCAATAGAGAAAATTTCAAAAAACTCAAAGGAGCTTATTATGGAACCGAAATGTTCTATTACGAAAAAATAAATAAGCCCGAAATCGCATTAAAGTATTCAATATTGTTTAACAGTTTTCAAGATTCAATTTTCCAAACTCAATTGAAATTGGGACTATCAAAACAAATAATCTCCCACTCTCTTAATCAGAAAATTGTAGAAAATGATTTGCTAAGAAAAAATGAACAACTAAATTCTTTGAGAAACAAAAGCTACCTCATCCTGCTACTCAGTTTGGTCCTCATACTTTTTGTCATTATTTATGTAATGAGAAACCTCAGTAAAAAGAACCTAGAACTCAATGCTGCACTAAAAGAAATTGAAGAACAAAAACAGGAACTTCAATTTTCAAACTCCAATATCAATTATTTACTTCAAACTGTAGCTCACGACCTTAGAACTCCTGTTGGAAACAATTTATCACTCAGCCGATTGTTATTGGAAAGCACTGAATTACAAGATGACGAAAAGGATTTAGTAAAATTAATGAATACCAGCAGTCAGCATGCAATTTCTATTATGGAAGATTTATTAGATCATTCTTTAATTGAAAGAAGAGAAATCTCCCTTAATAAATCTAATGTGAATTTGAGTAAACTTATAACGGATGCTGCAAGAATTTTAAGTTATAAAGCAACTCCAAAAAACATTCGAATTACAAGTCATATTCCAGACCAAGAGGTATATGCCCATGTTGATGAAAGCAGAATTTCTAGAATAGTTCAAAATCTAGTTACCAATGCAATAAAGTTCTCACAGAAAAATGAAGAGATTATTATAGAATTGACTGAAAATTCTACATCTATTCAAATTTTCGTAAAAGACAATGGAATTGGAATGGATGAGGATACGAGAAAATTAGCCTTCGATTCATTTACATCGGTTGGAAGAACAGGCACTTCAGGTGAAAAATCTTATGGACTTGGGCTATCTATTTGCAAAAAATTAGTTGAATTACACGGAGGAAAAATTGGAGTTGAAAGTTTTCCGGGCAAAGGGTCAACCTTTTATATTGAAATTCCGAAACTTGAAAAATCGTGAAGAATTTGTGATTGAACTTAATTCCTAATGAATTAAATTGGCCGCATGGAAAATTTTGTTGTTAGCGCCCGAAAATACAGACCATCCAGATTTGATACGGTTATTGGGCAGGAACATGTGGTACAAACCTTAAAAAATGCGATTAGAAATAGGCATTTAGCACATGCTTTTCTGTTTTGTGGTCCGCGTGGTGTGGGAAAAACAACAAGTGCTCGTTTATTAGCAAAAACAATCAATTGCACCAATCTATCAGCAGACTTTGAAGCTTGCGATGCTTGTGACAGTTGTAAAGCTTTTAATGGAAATGCTTCGTTTAATATTTATGAACTAGATGCTGCATCTAATAACTCTGTTGACGATATCAGAGGTTTGGTAGAACAAGTTAGATATGCTCCTCAAGGTGCTCAATATAAAATTTATATCATAGATGAGGTTCACATGCTGAGTGCAGCGGCATTCAATGCGTTCTTAAAAACATTGGAAGAGCCACCAGCTTATGCGAAATTTATTCTTGCCACAACAGAAAAACACAAAATCCTTCCAACGATTTTATCTCGTTGCCAAGTTTTCGATTTCCACCGAATTAAAGTAGATGATGCAGTAAAACAATTAAAGAAAATCTGCGAAAATGAGCAGATTGAAGCCGAAGAAGAAGCATTACACGTAATTGCTAAAAAAGCTGATGGTGCCATGCGTGACGCTCTTTCTATTTTTGATAGAATAGTTAGTTTTAGTGGCAACAAAATTTCTTATGCAGATGTAATTGGTAATCTGAATATTTTAGACTACGACTATTTCTTTAAAGCCACCAATTTACTTTTGAATGAAGATTTACCGGGTTGTTTGTTGTTATTTGATGAAATTCTAAACAATGGTTTTGAAGGACAACATTTCCTACAAGGCTTTTCAGAACACCTGAGAAATTTGATGGTTTGTAAACATCCTGATACCACTAAATTATTAGAAGTAGCACCAAATGTTGCTGGTAAATTTGCTCAACAAGCACAAGCTTGCTCATCAACTTGGTTGCTCAATGCGTTGAACTTATTGAATCAAACAGATTTTCATTTCAGACAAAGTAAAAATCAAAGATTACATGTGGAACTAGCCCTCATGAAACTTTGTAATTTACATAGAGCAATCAGCCTGAGCGGTGCTGATGATAAAAAAAAAAATCTGATTTAGTCTCCTCTCCTACTGAGCAAAAATCTAATCAAGCGCCTGTTCCAAGCCAAGAATTAAATCCAGCATCCAAGCCAGATTTGAGTGCTGCACCATCTTCTATTTCAGATAAACCAAAACAAACTGCTTCAGCCATTCCTGCTAGTTTACCATTAGGTTCTAACCGAGCTAATTTTCTTGAAAATCTAAAAAACCAGCTTCAGAAAGAAAAAGAAAAATCTGTTGAACAAAATGATTCTATAGAACAAAACCAGGTAACCAATGATTTCAATGAGCAATTCAATGAAGCCACCTTTGAAAAGGTTTATAATGATTACATACAACTGCTTGATAAAACTGCCAAATCTCGCATATCTAGCTTTTTAAGAAATAGTAAATATAAACTATTAGCCAATGCAATTGTTGAATTAGAATTAAGAAGCAAATTGGAATTGGAATTATTGGAAGAAGACAGATTGGATCTAATTCCATTCTTTAGGTCTGGATTAAAAAACAGCAACTTTGATTTCAAATTTATTGTGAATTCGGATTTGATTCAACAAACTAAAAAAGTAAGTAAACAAGATTTATTAAAAATCATGTCCGATAAAAACCCATTGGTTTCAGATCTTGTTCAAGGATTGGGATTAGAAATTGAATATTAAGTAAAATGAACGCATTACGTAAAGAAAAAATAAACAGGTCTATCAACTATAAAATCAGGAAACTATTCAGCTATTTCTTAAAAGGATTACTGATTACCCTTCCAATTTATGCAACCTATAGAATCATTCGGTCATTGGTTGAAAGCATTGATCAAGTTTTATTATTAGAAACACCAGGCCTTGGCTTCTTAATTGTTGTTGGTGTGATCATGCTAGTAGGTTTAATAGGTTCTAGTTTTTTAACCCAACCAATCTTTGAACTAATAGATGATATCCTGAATAAAATTCCTTTTGTTAAAACAATTTATGGTTCCGTTAAAGATTTAATTGAAGCCTTTGTTGGCGAAAAAAATAAATTCTCTAAACCAGTAATGGTGGAATTAAGTCCTGGTGTTTATAAACCTGGATTTATAACACAAGATGATTTAGCAGAATTAAAACTACCCGGATTGGCTGCTGTTTATTTCCCTCATAGTTATGCCTTTTCTGGAAATTTATTCTTGGTAAGTAAAGAGAAAATTCAAGTTTATAAAGGAAGTTCAAGTGCCCTCATGAAGTTTATTGTATCTGGAGGAGTAAGTGAAATTGAACAATCAGAAAGTGAAACTCAATTATGAAAGTAATACTTGATTTCCTCAGACTTATTCGAATCAACAATATTCTGATGATTGCTATTACGCAGTTATTTGCTTATTACTTTTTAAATCCAACTATTGAATTCTATAATATATTCGACAAAGAATTTATCTTTCTCATCATTAGCACTTCACTCGTAGCATCAGCAGGTTATATTATCAATGATTATATGGATGTAAAACTCGATTTAATCAATAAGCCTGATAAAGTAATAGTAGGCAAAACCATTTCTAGAAGATGGACGATGTTACTTCATTTTACTTGTACCATTATTGCTTTACTGCTGGCCTACTCCATAGGAAAAAAGGTGATGATGATGGTTTTTATTAGTTCTTGTTTATTGTGGATTTACTCACAATTCCTCAAAAAAACCTATTTATCTGGAAATATTTTAGTGAGTTTACTAACAGCAAATACATTATTAATTCTTTTTTTCTACGATAAAAATGTATCTGCAAATGGCATCATTGTTTATTCAATTTTTGCTTTTTTAATTTCCCTTATCCGGGAGATTATTAAAGATACTGAAGACTTAAGAGGAGATCAACAATTCAAATGTAAAACCCTACCCATTGTATTAGGTGTTAGAAAAACTAAAAACGTTTTGCTTTGGCTTCAAACAACCTTGATTATTCTCTGTTTTACTTGTGTAAGTCTATTTGAAATTCTGAGCTATAGCTCTAATAAAATTTATCTGATGTTTTTTATGTACCAACTTTTATTAGTTCTCATTCCAATGGGAATTATGTGGTGGTTAATTAAGTTGGCTGATACCAAATACGACTTCACTAGATTGAGCTTTGTTGCTAAAATGATTATGCTAAGTGGTATTATAAGTATGGTATTCTGGAGATTTTAGAAGCTACCATTTTCTACATAAAATTGATTCGGATACTCTGCATCTTTTTCAAGTTCTTCAACCAGTACATTTTCCACTTTTGACAAAGGAGATCCTTGATAAGTCCAAGTTATTAACTTTTCAATTTGGTTGGAAGTACCTTGAGCAAATATCTCCACATCGCCATTTTTTAAATTCCTTACTTTACCTTGAATGGCAATGGACTGCGCAAAATCCATCGTGTATTTTCTAAAAAATACGCCTTGCACTCTTCCATTCACAATTATTCTGATATGTTTATTTCCCATTTTCATATAAAATAAAATCCAAAAAAGATTCAGTGCATCTGTTCAACATTTCATGAACCTCATAAAATGCTGAAAGATCGCCATAATAAGGATCTGGGACTTCATTATTACCATTTGCTAGTGGATCAAAATTCCTAAGAAAAAGAACTTGTTTAGCTTTCATCAAATCTATCTTCTCCAAGTTCTTTAAATTACTTTCATCCATCACTAAAATAAAATCAAATAAATCAAAATCAGATACCTGAAATTGTCTGGCTCTATGTGGCATTTCAATTCCAAATTCTTTCGCAATTTTCCTAGTTCTTGAATCAGCTAGTTCTCCAATGTGATAGCCTGCTGTGCCGCAGGAATCAACCTGAAACTCATCCAATAAATTCTTGCTTCTTAAGTGATTTAAAAACAAAGCCTCAGCAAGTGGCGACCTGCATATATTTCCAAGGCAAACAAATAATACTTTAGGCATAGAGCTATTTTCATACAATAATATAGTTTTGTAAACAATGAGATTCCGATTAAGTCTATTTCTTTTCTTTTTATTATCCCAATTCTCCTTATTTGCTCAAGGAGAAGCATGGGGTTTAGAACCTTTTATCGGATACCATTATGCTTCTAATTTAATCGAAAAAACTAAGCAAAGCATGAATGGGATTTGTGGTGGAATAGATTTAAAATACAGCTTGAATCACCGCATTTCAAGAGAATCAAAAGAACTTTATCATCATCCAGATTTACAATTACATCTTAGAATTTGTCGCTTAAACAATACCGATACATTTGGATACTCATTAGCCCTATTCCCTCAAGTTGAAATCCCGATTTTTAAAAACAATAGAATAGCATTGGCAGCAAAGATGGGTTATGGAATCAATTATAATTCAAAGGAGTTTAATACCTATACCAATTTTGATAATAGAGCAATCAGTAGTCCAATCAACTTTGCTCTTGATGCTGGCTTATTGGTGCAATTCAAGTTAAACAATAAGAATGAGATTGGCTTCAGCAGTGGCCTATACCATGTATCAAATGGCAGTTTAAAAATGCCTAATGGTGGTATGAATGTTATTTATACTGGAATCAATTACCAATATCTTTTAAAAAATTCTCTTGAATCAAAATATCAAAAAATTAAAAAAACAAAGGGTTTTGATTCACATCAAACCTATCAAATTTACACCGCAATTGGAAGAAGAGAATTGGGCTACTTCAATGCAACAAAATCTTTCTGGACCGCAACCTTTAGTCAACAGTGGTGCAGAAAAATAAGTCCTCTTTATAGAATTGGGATCAACTCAGATTTTTTCTATGATAAGTCACCAGTCTATTGGAATGATATGAATAGGACTGACCAAAGTATTTCATTCAAAGAAAAAATACATGCAGCACTAGGCTTATACCAGCAATTCGACTTGGGTAAATTCTATCTTCCGTTTTCGGCAAATTATTATGTAAACAAAGTTGCTAAACCATTTTATATCAAATTCGGATTGGGATATCATATCAATAAAAACCTCTTTATAGGTGGTTTTTTCAAAGGAGGAATCATCAACGCATCTAAACTAGAAAGTGACTTTATGGAATGGAGTATTGGATATTCCTTCCTTAATCATTGATATCTTGAGTATATCCAGAAAAATCAATTGTTTGAAAACAATAAAACTGCATTCCTTTATGAGAAGATAATTGAAAAGTTTTTTTGAATGCTCCGGCCTCAGATTTACTGATTACGTTCAATTCAAAACTATTTTGGTTAGCTTGTATAGGAATTCTAGTATAATAAATGGAATGAGGTAATAGCTGCCAATTTCGTGTATCGGCCTGCTCAGAAATGGCGCCGTATAAACTAGCAGCAAAGGCCAATCCATCTTTTTTCTCTTTATTGGCTTTATACACTACAAGTTGCTTGAGTGCTGCTCTAATCAAAGCTTCACCTAGCTCTTTTGTCATTCTATCTTCAAGGCTTTTATAAGCTATAGCATTGATATCCTCTACCAAATCAAATTCAAATTTTTGTTGATCATATTGAATAAATGCTTTTTTATAAAATGGTTCTCGACTAACATATTTTGGAAGTGCAATTCTAAAAAATCGCATATCCAATAAGTCATTTTTATCTTCTTTGTCTTGAACCTGAAATGGAAAACTAAATCCCAAGTCGTGATTGACAATTTGCACCCAACCATTACCTTGGGGAAGAATGGTAAAATTCACACTATTTTGTTCCTTTATCGGACCTAATCCATTGTTCCAAAAGAATACAATAGAAGATTGATTTAATTGTTTAGTGGGATCAAATCGAATATGAAATTTCTGCTCATACTGGCTCTGTTCATCTGTAAAACCGTTTAAGTAGGCGGTTCGAATGATATCATATTGCAGTTGTTTAGGAATTGGAGTCCCAAACATTTTTTGGTAATCTACTTCATAAACCTCATAAGCATTTTTATAGGCTATATAAGCATCATTGTATTCTCTTTTTGCATCATAGATAATACCTAATAGATGATGTGCAAATGCATCTCGTTTGTACTTATTATTGGATTTATACTTATCTGTATTTCTTTGCATTTTTAGTAGCATTCTTTTTGCTTCAATCAATGCTGCATCTAAATCACCCAACATTAAATAATTCATTGCTCCATAATAGTGAAGCAGCACTTTTTCAAAATCCTCACCAGCATAAGTAGCTACATTTTTATTAACTAGAAACGAAGCAATAGCTTGGGTATAGTTTTTTTCAAAATCCTCAACAAAATAATCTGCCTGTCTAAAATAAACATTACTGCTATCAAATTTATTGTTCATCCAATAAACTGTACCTTTATTTAAGTAATAAAGAAGTTTGTTTTTTTGAACTTTTGCAATTTTAGAATCAGAAGCCAATAATTTTTCAGCCACACCATAATTACCTTTATATACCGCATCCATTAAGGCTTCATTCTTTTGATAATAAGTCATGCAAGAACTCATCATCAAAAGAATGAACATGCTCAATGGTAATAAATGGTGATTTTGAAATTTCATTCAATTTCCTCTAGTTTTTAACAAACTTCTTGATTTGCTTTTCTCCTAGCCAAACCTTTTCGTTGGTTTCAAGGTCTGTCAATTCTAAGTTTACTTGATATGAAACAACTTTCTGATTTTTGTATTCATCAACAATTGAAGTAATCACTCCACTTAAAATAAAATCTGCACCTTTTTCCTTACCCCATTTTTTGCGAGTTTCTTCACTTGCAAAAGTTTGTTGGTCATTTCTTTCATCTCTTGCTTCTACCCTAGCATCTCCACTTTGAACCAAACTTACTGTACCCGAATTAATGAACGAACGTTCCATATTCTTGATGAAATTAGTAGCATCAATGTGTTCAGATGTTTTGTTTTTAACTTGACCAATAATAACAGTAGGTTTCTTTCCAAATTTGTTTTCAAAGTTCATTCGCCATGGTCGGTCAAGCACATCCTTAATCATTTCTTCTGCTACCAATTTAGAATCTGTATCATTCCATCTTCCACTCAAATCAATCACCTGATTTGGATTCACTCTTTGCACCTGCCTTTGCTGTGTGCAATTTGAAAAGGTAAATGCAAGTACCAAACCTGCTCCGTAGATTAACTTTTTCATGTTGTTGTTTTAGGTTATTTGATTTCAAATTTCATTCCAAAATCTAATAATCATAGAATTCATGTAAAAAAATTTAGTCAATGGCAAGATTTGTATATAAGTGGAAAAATAGATTCTTGTTTTAAGAGTTGGAAACACAACTTTGCCCAGCTCATGAGAAAGATCTTATTTTCCTCCCTATTCATTACCCTACTTAGTTCATGTATGAGTAGCCAAACCTTTACGTCTAAAAAAGAGGGTAGTGATATTATTTTAAACGGATTTGTTGACAGAAGCTATTTAAACAATCCTAAACAATTTCCTTGGTTTTATTACGGATACCAAGCTTACCAGCCAAAGGATTCAGTGATTTCATTGCTAAAAAAAGAAAGCTCACAATTAAGTTTCTTGATTTTTGCTGGTTCATGGTGCGGCGATACCCAAAAAGAATTACCTGCATTTTATAAGGTTGCAGATGCAATGGGAGTAAATAACGAGCAAATCCAATTGGTTATGGTTGATAGAAAAAAACAAACAGTCTTTATGAAAACCTCAGTTTTAGGTATCAAACCAGTTCCTTGTATTATCGTTTATAAAAACGGCAAAGAAATAGGACGCTTTTTGGAATTAAGTAAGGTTTCTATGGAAGTTGATTTATTGGAAATTATCAACCAACGCTAATTTCAATTCATAAAAAATTATATCGAATCAAGCAATTCATCTACTTTTGCAACAATGAGTAATAAACCCCTAATATTAATTTCAAATGATGATGGCATCACAGCACCTGGAATCAAGGCTCTTGTAAATGCTGTAAAAGATTTAGGGGAAGTGGTAGTAGTTGCACCTGATAGCCCTCAAAGTGCAATGGGGCATGCAGTTACTATTTCAAAGCCACTTAGATTAGAACAAACCAATCATTTCGAAGGATTAAAATCGTTTCAATGCAGCGGAACTCCGGCAGATTGTGTGAAAATTGCAGTGGATAAGGTTTTGCATAGAAAACCCGACTTGTTATTGTCTGGAATCAATCATGGCTCAAATAGTTCGGTTAACATCTTGTACTCTGGAACCATGAGTGCCGCAATGGAAGGAGGAATAGAAGGAATACCATCGGCGGGATTTAGTCTTTGCGATTTTTCTTATCATGCTGATTTTGAACTAGCAGCAGAAATTGCTAAACTAACAGCAGAGAATATTTTAAAAAACGGTTTACCTACTGGTGTGCTTTTAAACGTAAATATTCCTAAAGTTTCTAAAAATGACTTAAAAGGAATTAAAATTTGTAGGCAGGCTCTAGCCAAATGGGAAGAAGATTTTGACGAAAGAAAAGACCCAAATGGCAAACCCTATTTTTGGCTCACAGGAAAATTTGTAAACTACGACAAAGGAAATGATACCGATGAATGGGCATTGAATAATGGATATGCATCAATTGTGCCAGTTCAATTCGATTTAACAGCTCATAATGCGATAGCTTATTTAAACCAATGGAATTTAAAACATGCAGATTAAAGATAATTTTATTATAGGTTTCTTTTTAGGATTACTAGGACCCAGCTTAGGCATTTTCGTTTTTTATTTATTCAATTTTGCCTCTTACGATATTTTGGGTTTTCTAGACCTATCAGTTAAAGAAAAACTGTTATCGCCGTTATTAAGCCTATGTTGTGTAATTAATTTAGGTGTGTTCTATTTATTCATTCATTTCGAACGATATTTAACGGCAAGAGGCATTATTTTCTCCACCTTCTTATACGGTTTCACTATCGTTGTTTTAAAGTTTTATTTATAAAACAAATCATAAACTACTCTTAATCAATCAATAATAAGAATTTAGATTGACGAAATTTTGTAAATGATTTTAACTCAATCCTTCACAGCATTTTGGCAATCTGTTTATTATCTTTGCAGTATGCGCAAATTTCTATTTTTACTACTTCTTTTATCATTTCAAATAAAGGCTCAGGATATCATCCGAAAACCAGTAAAAGTTCTAAGTGGACATACGAACGATGTAAGTGCCGCTAGATTTTCGCCTGCAAAATTCAATATTATTGCAACTGGCACTTGGGATCAACAAATTAATATATTCAAGGCTGATAGTCCTTTTACACCAATAAAATCATGGAAAGCACACGAGGCTGCTGTTAATTGTCTTGCCTTTAATTATTCTGGCAACATGTTGGCATCAGGAGGAAGAGATTTCCAACTTCATGTTTGGGATTCTTTGTATCGTTTGGTTCCATTGTTTGAGGATAATAAACTCAGACATGAAGCCAATATCAACACCATACTTTTTGATCGTGGCGGGAAGTTTTTATTTAGCGGATGTGAAGCTGGTAAAATTATCATTTGGGATTTAAGCGCCAAAAAAGCTGTTAAACAATTAAACACAGGAGTTGCAATCAATTGTTTTGCCCCTTACACCAACCCTTCTTCTATTTTTGTTGCTGGTGCAGAAACTAAAATTAAACTACTTAATCTAAGTAACGGACAAGTAGTTAAAACTTTTGATGGTCATTCAGATATCGTCAACTCAATTGCTATCAGTAAAAATTACAAATACTTACTTAGCGGATCAAACGATAAAACAGCACGTTTGTGGGACCTAAAAACATTTAAACAAATCAGAATCTTACCTGTAAATTGTTGGAAAGTCACAGCTGTAGCATTTTCTGATGATTCAAAATATTGTATCACAGCTTGTAATGATGGCTCCATCAAGGTTTGGGAAACAGAAACAGGAAAATTAATCAGTCAGGTTGAGGAACAAAACTTCAATATCCGCGATATTTCTTTCAATTCTACAGCCTCACTCTTTTGCGCAGCAGCAATGATGAAAAATTCTGATGAATTTGGACCAAGAATTTACGAAAGTAAAATTCCTAAACCACAAGTAACTACTGGTAAACCAGGCGCATCAAACCTTCAAAAAGGATTTGATAGCTTATGGACTGCAAAACCATTTAATAAGCAAGATTCATTGCGTTTAAAACTAATGAATCCGAACAATCCACAAACAACTAAAACCATCATGAACAAATTGGATTCAGCACGTATTTATAAAACACCAATGAATCCATCTAAAAAATGACAAACTTAATCAAACTAACAGTTGTTAATAATTACAAAATTGAACAGAAAATTAAGCCTAACGGCTGTTTAGGGGATTATTTTTTTAAAACTAGTCTTTTACAAAAAGATTACTTTACTATATTGCAACGCATTTAAACCATACCGGAACCTCACAAAAAGTAAGCAAAATGAAGATTTTCAACTCATTAACAAAAAGTCTTTTCTTATTTTCACTATTATTCACCTTTGGATTTGACCTCAAAGCGCAATCAGCTGATGCAGGAAAAACCCTTTTTACTGCAAATTGTACAGCTTGTCATGCAATAAATGACAAAGTTGTTGGTCCTGCATTAAAGGACGTTCACAAACGCAGAGAAGAAGCTTGGCTAGTGAAATGGATTAAAAATTCTCAAGCATTGGTAAAAGCAGGTGATGCTACTGCCGTTCAGTTGTACAAAGAGAACAACGAGAGCGTAATGACTTCATTCGAAAATTTATCGGATGTTGAAATTAAATCAATCATCGCTTACATAAAAGCTGAAAGCGAAGCGCCAGCTGCTGCTGCAACAGCATCAGTTAGTAGCGAAAATAGCAATACTGCTGTAAAAGCAGAAACCAACGAAAACTTGGTATCTTCAATCAATTGGTTGTTATTTATTATTGCTATTTTATTAATTACAGTAATTAGTTATGTATTCAGCATTCTGAATAAAATTGGTCAAATTCAAGGTAAGCCAGTAATTAATTGGAACAACCTAAATGCAATTTTATTAATGGCATTCCTTGTAATCGGTATGATTGCTGCTTTCTGGGAATTTGTTGTACATGGTAAATTAACCGTATTCGCTGATGGAGCTGCTTCAGTTCATGGAGAAGAATATGACAACATGTTCATGATTACTTTAGCCCTTACTGGTGTAGTATTCGTTATTACTCAAATCCTATTGTTTTGGTATGGCTACAAATACAAAAATGATGGAAAAAGAAAAGCACTTTACTATCCAGATAACCATAAAATTGAATTATTGTGGACAGTCATTCCTGCTATTGTTTTAACCGTATTAGTAATTCGTGGTTTATTTGTTTGGAATGACATGATGTATTCTAAAGAGGAAAACCCAAGAAACGTAGAATTATTTGCTTATCAGTTTGGATGGGATGCACGTTTAGCTGGAGAAGACAATAAACTTGGTGCACACAATTTCCGTGAAGTTGGAAAAGTAAATGCTTTAGGTGTTGATCCTAAAGATGAAAAAGCAAAAGACGATATCATTGTAAAAGAACTTCATTTAGAAGTGAACAAACCTTATCATTTTTCGTTTAGAGCTAAAGATGTAATTCATAGTGCATATTTCCCTCATTTCAGAGCACAAATGAACGTAGTTCCAGGATTGCCTACTCAATTCTCTTTCACTCCAAGTGTTACAACAGCTGAAATGAGAACTAAAACTGGAAAACCTAATTTCGATTATGCATTGTTATGTAATAAAATTTGCGGATCAGCACATTATAGAATGAAAATGGTTATCGTAGTAGATTCTAAAGCTGATTACGAAAAGTGGTTAAAATCTCAAAAAACATTAGCTCAAACTACCCCAGTAGTAGCAGAAAATTCAGTAGCATTAAAATAAACCAACCCATCCTAAAAAGAAATAAAATCTAGTATATGAGCGATCACAATTTGCACACAAATCACGACGATCACGGCCACCACGAAGAAACCTTCATTTCGAAGTATATCTTCAGCATGGACCACAAAATGATTGCCCGTCAATTCCTTATTACAGGAATTATCATGGGAACTCTTGGTATGTTGATGTCTATGATTTTCCGTCTTCAATTAGCTTATCCTGATATGAAATTCCCTTTCTTAGAAGGAATTTTAGGTCACTGGGGAAAAGATGGTAAATTAGACCCTAACTTCTATTTGGCTTTAATTACAATTCATGGTACCATCATGGTATTCTTCGTTTTAACTGCCGGATTAAGTGGTACTTTTAGTAATTTATTAATTCCATTACAAGTTGGTGCAAGAGATATGGCATCACCTTTTATGAATATGCTTTCTTATTGGTTCTTCTTTGCATCTTCATGTGTATTGGTATTCTCATTATTTGTTGATGGTGGTCCTGCTTCTGCTGGATGGACAGTTTATCCTCCATTATCGGCACTCCCTAAAGCCATTCCTGGCTCTGGAGTTGGTATGACACTTTGGTTAGTTTCAATGGTATTATTTATCGCTTCTGCTTTATTAGGCGGTATCAATTACATTGCTACTGTATTAAACATGAGAACCAAAGGAATGAAAATGACTCGTTTACCTTTAACTATATGGGCATTCTTCGTTACAGCAGTTTTAGGCTTATTGTCATTCCCAGTTTTATTAGGAGGATCTTTACTTTTAATTTTCGATAGAAGTTTTGGAACTTCATTCTACTTATCAGAAATCGTAGCTGAATTAGCTGGTGGAATTGAAAGAACTGGTGGTTCACCAATTTTATTCCAACATTTGTTCTGGTTCTTAGGTCACCCTGAAGTATACATCATTTTATTGCCAGCTTTAGGTATTACTTCTGAAGTAATTGCAACTAATTCACGCAAGCCTATCTTTGGTTACAGAGCCATGATTGGTTCAATCCTTGCAATTGGCGTATTGAGTTTCATCGTTTGGGGTCACCATATGTTCTTAACAGGTATGAATCCTTTCTTAGGTTCAGTATTTATGTTAGGTACCTTAATCATTGCGGTTCCTTCAGCAGTTAAAACTTTTAACTACTTAGCCACTTTATGGCAAGGTAACCTAAACCTAACCCCTGCAATGATGTTTGCAATTGGATTGGTTTCTTTGTTTATCTCTGGAGGCTTAACTGGTATCTACTTAGGTAATGCTGCTTTAGATGTAAACTTACATGATACTTACTTTGTAGAGTATTATTATG
>JBMLPO010000208.1:0-2157 GCA_049242065.1 Bacteroidia bacterium | reverse complement strand
CTAAGTTTCTATCAACACCCGTTATACTTTCAAGTTCATCTATATTTAATGCCAGAATTTCTTTTTTAAAATCTTCAAAACCTTCTGTTCTTTGTTCTATAAAATCTTTGTCTTCCAAGCCAGCTTCAAGAATATAATAGAACATCATGTTCAATAAAGCCACATTGGTTCCAGGACGCAATTGCAAATGATAGGTTGAGTATTTAGCCAATTCAGTTTCTCTTGGATCAATTACGATTGATGGTTTTCCTTTAATGGCAAATTGCTTCAATTTAGCACCTGTTACAGGATGCGCATCGGTTGCATTGGCTCCAATTACCATGATACAATCGGTGTGTTTTAAATCAACAATACTATTGGTTGCAGCGCCAGTTCCATAGGTTCTTTGCATACCAAGAGCAGTTGGTGAATGACAAACCCTTGCACAACTGTCAACATTATTGGTTCCCATTACTGCTCTTACAAATTTTTGCATGAGGTAGTTTTCCTCATTGGTGCATCGAGCAGATGAAATAGCAGCAAATGAATCGGAGCCATAGGCTCCTTTTATTCTATTCAATTCACTCTTTAAAAACTCAAATGCTTCATCCCAAGTTGCTTCTTGAAATTCGCCATTCCTTTTGATTAAAGGAGTTTTGATTCTATCTCCATGGTTATAAAATGAAAAGGCAAAACGACCTTTTAAACAAGTATGACCTTGGTTTACTTCTGCATCATAAGGAGCTTGTATCGACTTAATTTTACCTGCTTTTACAGCAACTTCAAGGTTACATCCAACACCACAATAAGTACAAATAGTACGAACTTTTTTATCTACTACAACCGATTTTGATTCAAACACATCGGAGATAGCCGCAGTTGGACAAGCTTGTGCGCAGGCCCCACAACTTACACAATCAGAGAGCGCAAAGTTTGTTTCTTGTCCTTTAACAATATGGGCATCAAATCCCCTACCTGCCATACTTAAAACAAACTGACCCTGTACCTCATCACAGGCGCGAACGCATCGGAAACAATTGATACATTTAGAAAAATCCGATACCATGTAAGGATGTGATGTATCTTTTTTCCTGTCTAAATGATTTTTGCCATCAGGATACCTCACATCTCTGATTCCAACTAAAGCAGCCACATCTTGCAATTCGCAATTGTTGTTCACCTCACAAGTTAAACAATCAAGTGGATGATCGGTGAGAACCAATTCAACTATATTCTTTCTGAGTTTTAATATCCTATCTGAATCAGGATAAATATATGAACCTGGCATAACTGGTGTATGACAGGAGGCCATAGATTTAGGAGGCCCATCCTGTGATAATGAAACATCCACACTACAAACCCTGCATGAACCAAATGGGTCCAGATTAGGGGCATCACATAGTGTAGGAATCGACTTCTTCCCATTGATTCTATTGACAAATTTCAGAATGGTTTCCCCTTCTAAAATTTCATGAGCTTCATTATTGATATAGGCGATTTTCATTGTTGGGTTGGGTTAAATTTGGTTTTGGAATTAATTCTTTAACTCCTTTATTTTTCCTCTTGATATAATAAATAATGACCTCAATTCTGCACCACTTGGAAAGCCTGCATAAGAGCCAATACCATAGCTCAATTCATCAAGAATTATTTTACGTAATCCATCTTGAATTTTGTTTTGGTTGAACTGAGTTCCTCTAAATGGCATTCCATAGAATTCAAACCTTACAGATTTTTCTTTGGCTGGACTTATTATAGTAGTGGTATAAATCTTTACTTCTTTTTCGCCTGTAAAATAGGCACTGTATAGGTTTCCATAATTGTCTTTTGCCCTCGACTGATTAAATGTTTGTAAGAAAGAATCTACTTTTAAAATCACAGTTTCATTTTTCCAATTCGCAAATGCATATTGTGTTTCAAAAGATTTGTATTTAAAAATCAATTGTTCAGTGATGACATAAATAAGATTAGCTAATGTTTCGACATCGACCTTATTCAAAGAAATAGCATTCCTGTCTTTTGCTCCAGATTGAGTTAGCGAATGAAAGTACAAATGCACATTTTCTTTCTTTGACTTTTCATCATATCTTTCAAGTTGGAAAATGAATTGAACCAATTGATGTGCTTCTCCATCGTATAGAAAGCGCAGGATGTTTTTGTTTTTTGGATTGATATAAT
>JBMLPO010000207.1:13730-16799 GCA_049242065.1 Bacteroidia bacterium | reverse complement strand
GAGCACATGACTGTTAATCATGGGGTCCCTGGTTCGAGCCCAGGAGAGGGAGCAGATATAAAAGTAAAAGGGTTATACTTGTATAGTGTAACCCTTTTTGATTTTATGAATATATTTTCTACTTGCCTTCTTGTGTTACTCTCTTTAAACTTGTACGGGCAGTCAGTTCAAAATAGGAATTGGGAGTATTCCAAAGTTGTCTATAATTCTTCGGTCAAGAATAAAATAATTATTACCAATAGCCTACCTAAGGGAGGTGGAATCGTTTCCCAAAAAGGAAAAGAGTACAACTATTTTATTTTTTGGACTAATATACGTAATGAAGCATCATTACCTCTGGATTTAAAAATTAAATTCCCGACAAGCATTTCTTTTAAATCTAAAGAATCGCACGCTAAAGTTGTCTTTACAAAGTCTAATATGACACTTGACAAAGTGCAAGAGTTCGATTATGGTCTTACGGGCATACCAGCTCTTTTAACTAATGAAACAAATCAATTAAAGGATTTGAACAATAGAATTTCACCTTTCAAAAATTATTTATTTTACAGTGCAATTTTCATCCATAAAACAAAGTGGCCAGTTAGGGCAGAATACATCATAAAAGATAAAAAACTATTTTACAAGATTACAGCCGGTACAGATGTAGTAATGGTTCCCTGCGGTAGTCTTGATTTTAAAATTTGATTATTGCTAACAGGAAATCAAGAAATGCAGCTCCTTCAAAATTGTACGAAGTTCAACCCTTCAATTTGCTAATGGTCACATACTCAATCATCGCATTATAGCTGCATCTTTCGTCGAAAAGGGGAGCAACACAAAAAGATATAAGGATTATAGTTTTATACTGTAATCCTTTTCTTTTTAGGCCTTCAATCTTAATCGGTTACATTCGATAATGTTGCCGAAACTTCAAAATTCCAATTTCCCGAACCCCTCTTTTATTGAATGAATTCATTTTACATATGGTTTGTTTCTCTATAAAAATATATAGATTGTCAGCTTTCCCTCCATGGAAAAGGTTTAAAAGATGCCGTGTCATTCTAATTAGCAAACGTTAACCATAGATTTTATCTATCGCATTTGTTTTCTATTGGAAAACTTTATAAATTTGTCAAATGTTCAACATTATCACCAGAAAAACTCTATTGGCTTATGCTGAGAAATATCCTTTAGCTGCCAATGCGCTTTTCGAGTGGTATCATGAAATGGTAAGATCAGATTTTGAAAATTTTAACGCATTAAAATCTGTTTATGGTTCAGTAAGTCTGGTTGGAGATGACAGGATAGTCTTCAATATCATGGGAAACAAGTATCGACTGGTGGTTCGCGTAGTATTTGAATACAAAGCCATACAGATTAAGTGGTTTGGCACTCACAAGGAATACGATAAAACAGATGTCTCAACAATTCAATTTAAAATAAAGTAATACAATGGAACTCTCGGTAATAAAAAATAAAAAGCAGTACGAAGCATACCTGAAGTGGGTAGATGAAATGTTCGATAAAAAAGTATCCTCTAATTCGGCTAATGGTAAAAAAGTTGAAGTGGCTTTATTGCTTATTAAACAATACGAAGACGAGCATTATGCTATCCCATACCCCGACCCTATTGAAACCATTAAATTAAAAATGAATGAAATGGGATTAAGAAACAAAGACCTGGTGGGAAAAGTTGGGAGTAAAGGATATGTATCATCTTTATTAAGCAGACGGAAGCCATTAACATTGGAATTAGCAAAACTATTTCATCAGGAATTACATATACCGGCTGAAGTTTTTTTTAATTAAACTTCAATATTAACACGTAATATCGATTCCATTTTTTCTAATAATTCTAAACTGAACTAACTCATTCTGGTTGCATCTTTTGTCAACTAGGGGAGCAAAAGCCGACAGTCCGTCGGCTTTTTTATTTTATAAAAAGACGGATTTCGAATTAGGCTTTTTTCTCTTGACTGTTAATCATGGTTCCGATAGCTATCGGAACTGGTGCGTGACTAACAGTGGGAGCAAAAAGAATGCCTTCAAAAATGATGGATTTATTATTTATAAATGCTTCGGACAATTTTATAATCAGCCAAAACATACCAAATTGATGAATTTGGTGAATTATAAAAGCACTTTACTACATTCCATAAACAAACGATTTTGTTCTAAAGCCATACTAAATTTAACCAAATAAATTAAGTAGCTTAAACCCTCTATTCAGCCCAAAATTGGCTTGAATATAAAGCTACCCGGATTGGGGTTCCCTTGTTTAAAATTTCGCTTCTTATTGACTCAACTCCAACTTAACATTCTAAAGTAGATTTTTTCTTATTTGTAAATTGTTATTTGACAACAAATTCCAAGCAATTGCCAAATTATTCTCCCTTATTTTTTCTTAATTCAGAAGCCTTTTATAAACTCCAAATTGTCAGAGATTTAAATCTAATTAAAACAATAAAAATATAAGCCATATCTTTTTCTATTCTTTAACAATTTGCTTTATTGCGATATAATGGGAAACCATTGTTTACAATTTTGAAAACCTACATATGAAAAGACTTATACTCCTGTTTTTGATTTGCTTTATTGCTCCTCAAATCAAAGCACAATCTGTTACCATTACTCAGCCAAATGGATCTGAAATTCTGTATGGCTGCCAAACCTACCAAGTGAAATGGACTGCAACTGGCGTTTCCAACAATTGGAATATTGATTATTCTTTGAATAATGGTGCCATCTGGACATCAGTTTCAAGCAATTTAAATATTACTCCCATAGCTGGAGTTTATACCTACAATTGGAGTGTTCCAATGGTTGGCTCTTCAAGCGTTTTAATCAGAGCCAGAGATTATAGTGATACTACCAAACAGGATATCAGTAACGCAGGATTTACCATCCAGTTACCTATACAAATTACCTCACCAAATGGAGGAGAAACTTGGCAAGGACTTTCAAACAAACTAATTACTTGGACACCCGCTGGAACTTCCGGCGTATTTAACCTTAGTTATTCAATCGATAATGGAAGTAGTTTCACCAATATTGCAAACAATATTTCTGCCAATAATTATACTTGGT
>JBMLPO010000207.1:12651-13720 GCA_049242065.1 Bacteroidia bacterium | reverse complement strand
AATAATCCATCCACACAGGCACTTATCAAAGTGAATGACGCAACCACTGCTTGTCAACTTGATTTGTCTAACAATGTATTTACAATTAGCCCTGCTCAACCAGTACTTACTGCCCCAAATGGTGGTGAGATTTGGACCATCAATTCATCAAGAACAATTAGTTGGAATCCGGCAACATTTTATACCACTGTAAAACTTGAATATTCAACTGACAATGGTATCAATTATAATTTAATTACATCATCAGCACCAAATACAGGTTCATACTCTTGGACAATTCCTAATACACCAGGAACAAGCATCATGGTTAGAGCAAGCAATTCAAGCGGCTCTAGTATTTATGATGAAAGTAATGCTTCATTTACAATTGCAAACCCTGGTAATTTTTTAATCAGTCCAAATGGTGGAGAGGTTGCTAGAAGCTTAAACAATCAACTCATCACTTGGGACAATACTGTTTTTAACTCGACTGTTAAAATTGAATATTCAATCAATGGTGGAAGCAGTTGGAATCTGATTACTTCATCAGCAAATAATACGGGTTCTTATTCTTGGTCGATACCCTCAATGCTTTCTACAACCCAAGCATTAATTAGGCTAACTAATAATACTTTAAATACCATTATCGATACATCAAATGCAGTATTTACAATAAAAGCTCCCGTAACCATTGATTATCCAAATCTCAACTCAGATACCTTGACGGGTTGTTCAACAATCAATATTGCTTTTAGCAAAACTTCATCATTTGAAAATTATACTTCAGGAACAACTTGTTACTCGCCTGCTATTTATGGCGCGAATTACGGCGCAACTTATTTCTTTTATTATTCAAATAATGGAGGTCCTTGGAATTATATTGGCTCTACCAATTTATATTGTGCAACTCATGCAGGAAGCTATTCTTGGACTGTTCCTGATTTGGCCCCGGGAACTTTAAGAATCAGTATTTCGGCGAAATATAACACTTATGCATATGGCTCTTCTGCTCCAATTTTCTGGGTAGACTCCTCCGATTTCGAAGTCCCTGTGAAGAACCCTTCTGGAACCATTACTGTTACTGCTCCCA
>JBMLPO010000207.1:0-12551 GCA_049242065.1 Bacteroidia bacterium | reverse complement strand
GGAATATCATCAGCAACAATGCGCCGAATACGGGCTCTTATAATTGGACCGTACCATTTGTATCTAGTACTGAAGCATTGATTAGAATTAGCAATGCAAATGAACCTAGTAATTTTGATATGAGCAATGCTGTATTTAGCATTCAAATTCCGAATGCAAATTTAACCTCACCCAATGGAGGAGAAACTTGGTATGCTGGGACCAATCAAACTATCACATGGAACAACAATAGTATGTTTAGTCCAACAGTTAATCTTGACTTTTCATTGAATGGAGGAAGCACTTGGGAAAATATAGCTGTAAACATTAGCAATAGTGGTTCATATATTTGGACCATTCCAAATAGAAATTCAGCCAACGCATTAATCAGAGTTAGTAATTATACCAATACAAATTATTCAGACGTGAGTAATGCCCTCATGACCATTAGACCGTTTGTAAGATTGGTATCACCCAATGGTGGAAATCAATTAGGCTCTTGTACACAAACCACTATAACATTTGAAAGGGCTCCAGCCTATACAACCTATAACCTTGAATATTCAACAAATAATGGTACAAGCTGGACATCTATATTCAGTTCACAGACTTATTCAAACACCATCAATACTTATAACTGGACACTTCCTAATGCATCTACAAATCAAGCCTTGATGAGAATATATCCATCAACAGATGCAAGTAAGGCTGACACCAGTGATGCTAATTTCACGATTAAAAAACCGGTTAATATCTTACAACCAAATTTCGGAGGAGTATTGGTGGTTGGTTCTACTTATACTATTAAATGGCAGAGTGATGGGATTTCTAACCTTTACGATATTTCATATTCAACAACAGGGCCAGCAGGACCATTTACAAATATCGTATTGGGATATAATACATCAACTAATACTTATAGTTGGACAGTTCCAAATACTCCATCAACTAACTGTTATTTAAAAATCAAAGACAATATCAATTCATGCAAGGAAGATGTTTCAGACCTTGCATTTAGTATCGCAACTGTACCAAATCCTATCACCATTACAAATCCAAATGGTAGTGATACATTAAGGGCTTGTCAGACTTATTATATTACTTGGACAGAAACAGCAACACCTATTGGCAATTACAATATTGGTTATTCAATTGACAATGGTACCAATTGGATTCCAATTGCATCCAATTTTCTGACCACCAATGGAAGCTATCCATGGGTTGTTCCGAATATTTCATCAACAAGCGTTTTAGTTCGGGTACAAAGTGGTCTCAATCCTCTTGTGTTCGACTACAGTGATGCACAATTCAGAATCAATCCTGGCAGATTAATCAGCAATAATGACACTACGATTTGTTCAGGAAATTTAGTTCAGTTAAATACTACGGGTGGAAGCAATTATTCTTGGACACCAAGCACTGGATTATCAAATCCAAACATTGCAAATCCTATAGCTACACCCAATGTTACAACAACCTATATTGTAAGTTCTAATACCAGTAATTGTTTATTAAGTGATACGGTTGTAATAACTGTAAATCCATCAATTTCAGGTAGTGCAGCAGTAATTGTAAGTCCGAATCCTGGTATTGCTTTTTGCGCTGGAACAACAGCAAGTTTTACTGCAATTCCAACAAATGGAGGCAGCAACCCAAGCTACCAGTGGAAGTTAAATGGAACCAATGTTGGCACTAATAGTAGTGTGTTCATCAGTAATCAATTAAGCAACAATGATATTATTAATGTGGTGATGACATCATCTCTTCAATGTTTAATTAACTCTAATGCGAACTCAAATAATTTAACATTAACCGTATTCCCTCATGTAATTCCAACAGCCACCATTAGCACTGCACAAACAAGTATTTGTGTTGGCGCTAATATTAGTTTTACATCGAATATCACCAATGGTGGCTCAAATCCAAGTTACCAATGGAAAAAGAATGGCATCAATACAGGAAGTAATTCATCTAGTTATGTTACATCATCATTAGCCAATAATGATATCATTAGTTTAGAAGTAAATTCAAATGCAACATGTGCGAGTCCAACTACTGTTAGCTCCAACTCCCTTCTCATGTTGGTATCACCCAATGTCACACCAAGTATAAGCATCACTGCTTCGAGCAATAATATTTGTTTTGGCACCACTGTTATCTTCACTAGTAATATCAGTAATGGAGGAACCAATCCTATTTATCAATGGAAGAAAAACGGAGTGAATATTGGAACCAACTCAAACACCTTCTCAAGCAATGCATTGAACAATAATGATATCATTACATGTGAACTTAGTTCGAGTTTGTCATGTGTAAGTTCACAAACAGTGGTATCTAATGCTATTGTCATGACCGTATCTACCTCTATTATTCCTAGTGTGAGCATTAGTACTAACTCAAATATTATATGCAGCGGCAGTACAGTTAATTTTACTGCGGTGCCAGTAAATGGAGGAACTTCACCAGTATTCCAATGGAAAATAAACGGAGTGAATGTAGGAACCAATTCATCTAGTTACAGCAGCAGCTCTTTAAGCAACAATGATGCAGTAACTGTGACATTAAATTCATCGATAGCCTGTGCGAGTCCGATATCTGTTAGCTCTACTCCTATTAATATGGTTGTCAATCCTACTACTGCACCATCCATTAGTATTGCCTCTTCAGCTAGTACAATTTGTTCTGGCACCAATGTTCAATTTAGCGCTACACCTATTAATGCAGGCAGCTCACCAAGTTACCAATGGAAATTGAATGGAATAAATGTTGGAAGCAATTCTCCAATCTTTAACAGCTCTTTATTAAATAATGGTGATTCAGTGAAGTGTACAATTATATCATCGGGCACTTGTGCTACACCCAATAATGCCACATCGAACACAATTGCCCTGCAAGTAAATCCAGTAGTTACACCATCTATTAGTATTAATACCAACAGCACGAGTGTTTGTTCAAACAGTTTAGTTCAATTCAATTCAGTTATATTAAATGGAGGAAGTAATCCTAGTTACCAATGGAAAATCAATGGAGTAAATGTTGGCACGAACTCTTCTAATTTTAGTTTTTCAGGTATCAATCAAAATGATACTGTAAGATGTATCATGACATCAAATGTGAACTGTGCCATTAGTAATATAGTTAGTTCTAACTCTTTGGTTATGACAATTGGTACTAATTTAATTCCTACAGTTTCTATTAGCACTAATAATAGTTCAGTATGCATTGGCTCTAATGTTGTATTTACTGCCAATCCTACCAATGAAGGTAGCAATCCAATATACCAATGGAAGAAAAATGGAATCAATGTTGGTATAAACAGTAATAATTACACATTAAGTAATCCTTTAAATGGAGATATCATCAATTGCACAATGACTTCTAATGCCAATTGTGTCAGTCCGGCAATTGCATCATCTAACAATATCACATTAACTGTAAGTAACCCACTAACTCCATCAATTACTATTAATGCGAGTGCCATCAATATTTGTTCTGGGCAAAATATCAATTTCACAGCAAGTACCATTAACGGAGGAATCACACCCAATTTCCAATGGAAGAAAAACGGAGTCAATATTGGTTCAAATTCGCCAAACTTTAGTACGAACTCACTATCCAACAACGATGTTATTAGCTGTGAATTACAAAGCAGTATTGGATGCGTAAGTAATTCAACTGTAAGTTCAAATGCTATCACAGTAAGTGTTAATCCACTTTTGGTTCCAAGTATCAGCATCAATACGAATTCAAGCAGTGTTTGTAGTGGAACTCCTGTAAATATCAGCAGCAGTATTCAAAACGGAGGTGCTAATCCTATTTATGTTTGGAGATTAAATGGCAATATCATTTCAGGAGCGAATAACTCTAGTTATACATCCTCCTCATTGAACAATAATGATATCATCACATGTGAATTAACATCAAACGCTGGATGCACATCCACCAATCAAGTATCAAGTAATGCAATTCAATTGCAAGTAAATCCATTACTGAATGCAGGAGTGAACATAACAACCAACTCTCCAAATATTTGCGTTGGAGCCAATGTTAACTTCAATGCAAGTATTATTAATGGAGGAACCAACCCACTGTACCAATGGAAAGTAAATGGAAATAATGTGGGAGTAAATTCATCAAGCTATTCAAGTGGCAGTTTAAACAACAACGACATCGTAACCTGCGTTTTGGTTTCTAATGCAACCTGTTTGAATTCAAATACGGTAGTATCAAACGGTATTACAATGGGAGTTGGAAATCCGATTGTTCCATCTGTTAGCATATCAAGTAATTTCACAAGTATTTGTGGAAGTCAAACAGCAACATTCACTGCAAACCCAATTAATGGAGGCAATAGTCCAATTTATCAATGGAAAATTAATGGAAACAATGCAGGTACAAACAGCAATCTATTTAATCCTAGTAATTTATCAAATGGGGATGTGATTAGTTGTACTATGATTTCAAATGCACCATGTGCAAACGCTGGCAGTGTTAGTTCAAACTCTATCACCATGCAGGTAGGAACTTCAGTTACCCCAAGCATTGAAATTTCTGCTAATAGCTTAAGCGTTTGCGCAGGAGATAGTGTTTTCTTTACCGCGAATATTCAAAACGGTGGCAGTAATCCAACTTATATTTGGAAGTTAAACGGACAAACAGTGGGCTCAAATAAAGCTTCATTTGCAAGCAATAACATCAGTAATAATGATGTGGTAACTTGTATCCTTCAGAGTAATGTTCTTTGTGCAAGTACCAATCAAGTAAATTCAAACAGTCTCACCATTTCAGTAAATAGTATCTCTCAACCCAATATCAGTATTCAGAGTTCGCAAAATCCTGTGTGTTCAGGCTCAACAGTAACTTTTACTGCCTTGGCTCAAAATTCGGGAAACAATCCTATATATACATGGAAACTGAATGGCAGCACAGTTGGAGTGAATAGCAATACCTTTATTTTAAGTTCTCCTAATAGTGGCGACGTGGTATTATGTCAAGTTCGATCTAATTCAACCTGTACATTTGGATATACGAGTAATTCCAATAGCATAAGTATTCAAGTAGAGAATACTTTAACTCCATTTGTTGTTGTAAATCCAAGCAGCCAAAACATTTGTTCAGGCAATGAAGTGATTTATACTGCGAACCCTGGAAATGGTGGAACAAACCCAACATATGTATGGAAGTTAAACGGAACTGTGGTAGGAACCAATTCAAATATTTACAGCAGCAATACTATATCACAAAACAATTCCATTGTAGTTGAAATGAGTTCAAATGCCTCTTGTTTAACAAAAACTACTGCCATTTCAAACCCAGTTAGTATTCAAGTAAACAATACTTTAACACCATCAGTATTAGTAAGTGTATTACCTAGTAAAACCATTTGTAAAGGAACAAATGTAGTATTTTCAGCAAGCCCAATAAATGGAGGTAATAATCCAATTTATCAATGGAAAATCAATGGTGTAAATACGGGTACGAATTCTAAATTATTTAGTTCAAACAACTTAAACAATCTAGATATTGTTACACTTGAAATGAGCAGCTCATTAAACTGCACAAGCATTCCTACAGCAGAATCAGAAATACAAGCAATGGTTGTATATGAAGTACCAGCCAAACCATTTATTACCCAAAACGGAAATGTTCTGAGTTCAAATACCCCAACAGGCAATCAATGGTTATTGAATGGAAGTCCGATAAATGGAGCCACATCTCAAACCTATACTGCAAGTGTAAGCGGCAATTACTCTTTAGAGGTGATCAATCAGAATAATTGCAAAAACACATCCGACCTATTTAATTTTACATTAACAGGATTGGGAGAGCTCAAATTAGCTGATGCAGTAAATATTTATCCAAATCCATTTTCGGAAAAATTCGTGTTAGAAATTTCCGAAAATGTTAATCATCCTGAAGAATGGGAAATTGTGGTTGCGGATTTAACAGGAAGGATAATTAAAACGATTGAACAGCCAACACATACAAATGCAATCAACTTAAAAGACTTTGCTGCTGGGGTTTATCTCGTTAAAGTAAGTGTCGATAATCAAATAAGGCTGATTAAGGTAGTTAAACAATAACTTTATCATTTTAAGAAAATTCAATCGAATCCCTGAATTGCTTTAAATTCGGGGATTCGTTTTTTTAGACCATGAAACTAGACTTCTAAATTTGAAAAAACATTCATTTTTTAGGTTAAACGTATTTATAAAAAATTAGCGAAATTTCGCAAACCAGATGCCTTAATAATTGAGCCACATATTCATTCGTTCAAAATTTGTTCAAACTTTTCTTTGAGATTAGCTTATGATGGATGTATCTTCGGCGGCATAAAAATCACTTCCATACAACATGTTAACACTTAGATCCAAAGCCTTAGAAATCGTACAAAGCAGAAGTACGGTTGCTATTAACAAACCCGCAGAAAGGGTTTCAGAGTTTTATTCCAAGAATGTTTTTACAGACCATGCCATGAAAGAATACCTTTCAAAAGAGGCGTATGAAGCTGTAACTGATGCCATTAAAAAAGGCCAGAAAATTGATAGAGCAATGGCCAATCAGGTTTCTGCAGGAATGAAAAACTGGGCTTTGAGTTTAGGAGCCTCTCACTACACGCACTGGTTTCAACCTTTAACAGGTGCAACAGCAGAGAAACATGATTCATTTTTCGACCCATTAGAAGATGGCAGAGCAATTGAAAAATTCACTGGAAGTGCATTGGTTCAGCAAGAACCTGATGCATCAAGTTTCCCAAATGGTGGTATAAGAAATACTTTTGAAGCAAGAGGTTATACTGCTTGGGACCCATCATCGCCAGCATTTATCATGGAGAATACAGGAGGAAAAACGCTCTGCATTCCAACCATTTTTGTATCCTATACAGGAGAAGCATTGGACTTTAAAGCCCCACTGTTAAAGGCCTTACATGCTGTTGAAAACCAGGTTGTTGATATTTGCTCTAGCTACTTCGATAAAAATGTAAGTAAAGCTCATGCATCATTAGGTATTGAACAAGAGTATTTCTTGATTGATGAAGCCATGTGGTTTGCTCGTCCTGATTTGATGTTATCTGGAAGAACTGTTATTGGACATTCCCCTGAAAAAGGTCAACAATTAGAAGACCATTACTTTGGTTCAATTCCACCAAGGGTTTATGATTTTATGGTTGATTTCGAAAATGAGGCTTATAAATTAGGAATTCCACTAAAAACTCGTCACAATGAAGTTGCACCTTCACAATACGAGTGTGCTCCAAATTTTGAAGAAGTAAACTTAGCCATCGACCACAACCAATTGTTGATGGATATCATGGACAAAGTAGCTACTAGACATGGCTTTAAAGTATTATTCCATGAAAAACCATTTTCAGGAATCAATGGAAGTGGAAAGCACAATAACTGGAGTTTAATAACCAATACAGGTGTAAACTTGTTATCGCCAACCAATAATCCTGAAACAAACTTGCAGTTCTTAACATTCTTTGTGAATGTAATTAAAGCAGTTCATGATCATGCTGATTTGTTGAGAGCCTCAATTGCTAGTGCAGGAAACGAGCACAGATTGGGAGCCAATGAAGCCCCACCAGCTATCATGTCAATCTTCATTGGTTCTCAATTAACCAATGTGATGGAAACATTATTTGCGAATAAAGCTGCAAGTAAGAGTAATGCTGCTACTTCTATTAATGTCATTAAAATTCCAGAAATCTTATTAGACAATACAGATAGAAACAGAACATCTCCTTTTGCATTTACTGGAAACAAGTTTGAATTCAGAGCAGTTGGCTCATCTGCCAATTCTGCTAATGCAATGATTGTATTAAATACAATTATGGCTGACCAATTAAAGAAATTCAAAGCAGAAACAGATGCTTTAATTAAAAAGGGTAAGAAAAAAGAAGAGGCTATTTTAGAAGTTTTAAAAGGCTATTATAAATCAAGTAAAAAGATCCTTTTTGAAGGAAACGGATATGGTGACGAATGGGTGAAGGAGGCTGAAAAGAGAGGATTAAACAATATCAAAAATACGCCTGAGGCTTTGAATGCTTACATCAGTAAAAAATCAAAAGACTTATTTGTAAGTAACCAGATTTTCAATGAAAAAGAATTGGAAGCTCGTTATGAAATCATGCAAGAATTGTATGAAAAGAAAATTGATATTGAAGCTAAAGTATTAATTCAATTGGCCACTTCACATGTTATTCCTGCAGGTATTGCTTATCAAAGAAATCTATCAGAGTGCATTGAATCAATGAAATCTGCTGGATTAAGTAAAACTGATTATGAAATCCAAATGAATATGGTAAAAACCATTTCTGGACATATCAGAACCATTCATACCAATGTAGAAAAAATCAAAACTGAATTAGCAAAAGCTCATTCAATTCAAGATACACAGAAAAGAGCATTGGCTTATTGCACTAAAATTAAGCCATTGTTTGAACCAATCCGTTCTGGAAGTGACGCTTTAGAGTTCCTTGTAGATGATGAACTTTGGAAGTTACCAAAATATCGTGAAATGCTGTTTATCAAGTAATTTCAACAAAAAGGCAGGTTTATACCTGCCTTTTTTTATTTCTTAAAATCAAAAAAAAATTGAACTATCTTAAACAATTGCCGAAAAAGGCTTTTTTTCATTGATTTTTTTAATAAAATTGCGATTTATACGTTTCTAAGAAAACCTATTCCAAATGAGAAAAAGTTACTTTTTGAATTTACTCCTTTTTGCTGTTACCAGCTCAGTTCTTTTTTTGAGTTCCTGCTCAAAGAAAGGTTCACTTTCTGCGGCTCGTGAAGCCTATGATAAAAAGGAATACTTTATTGCTGGTGATAATTACCGCAAGGTTTATTCGAGCAGCAAAAAGAAGGATGAAAGAATTGAGGCTTCATACAAAGCTGCTGATTGTTACCGTTTAATGAACGACAACAAAAATGCGGAATTGTGGTATTTCAAAGCCATTAAACTAGATCCTAAAAATGCAGATGCGCAATTGCGTCTTGCTCAAGCAAAAAAGAAAAATCAAGATTTCGAGAAAGCTATTATTGAGTTCAAGAATTACCAAAAACTTGGAGGAGATGCGGTTGTAAACGTAGATAAAGAAATTACAGGTTGTGAAAATGCATTAAAATGGAAAAACGTTAAAACACGCTATATCGTTGAAAACGTGAAAGGATTAAACACACGTTGGCAGGATTTTGGCGCTGTGTACTTCAAAAAAGACCAATTGTATTTTACTTCTGATAGAGAAAAAGGTGTAAGTAACTCAGTTTACGGATGGACAGGTAATGCACACACTGATATCTACACTGTTACTTATAAAAAAGACAAAAAGAATCCTAATAATATCACTTATCAAATGCCTGTTTTGGTTGATAAAAAGGTATTAAATGGAAAAATCAACGAAGGTGCATTGTGCTTTGATTCTCGTTTTACAACCATGTACATGACTCGTTGTAATTACGATAATGGTGGTAAAGGAAAAAAATGTCAATTGTATATTTCAACCTTATCAGGTACAGAATGGTCTGAACCTGCTTTGATTCCTTTCAGTCTTGATTCTTTTAGCTGCGGTCAACCTACTATTTCTAAAGATGGTCAAGTACTATATTTTAGTTCTGATATGCCAGGCGGACAAGGTGGTAAAGATATCTGGATGAGCACCTACAGCAAAAGAAGCAGAAGCTGGGGTGATCCTGTTAATCTAGGTCCAACTATCAATACTGAGGATGATGAAATGTTTCCTTCTATTCATGAAGATGGAACCTTGTATTTTTCTTCTAACGGACATACAGGATTGGGCGGTTTAGATATTTTTTATTCTAAAGGTGAAGCAACCGATTGGAGTGATCCAATTAATATGAGAAGTCCTGTTAACTCAGGTGCAGATGACTTTTCAATTATTTTAGAGAAGGATAAAGAAAGCGGATACTTCTCATCAAATAGAGATGGTGGTCGTGGCCAAGATGATATTTATCGTTTCTACATGAACCCACTTATCTTCAACCTAAGTGGTGTTGTAAGAAATCAGAAAACAAAAGAAATTCTACGTAATGCTTATGTTACCATCACAAGCAGCAGCGACACTGGTAAAATTGTTTTAAAAACAGATGAATCAGGTTCTTATAAATTACGTTTAAAATCAAAAACAGATTACGAATTATTTTCTGCTAAACAATACTTCTTTGATAGTAAAGTATTCTATCAAACAACGAAAGGCTTAGAAGTATCCACTGATTTAGTTCAGGATATTGATTTGGTTCCAATGGACTTGAACTCAACATTCACTTTGGAAGGTATTTATTATGATTTGGATAAAGCAGATTTAAGACCTGCTTCAAGGTTGATTTTAGATACTTTGGTAATGACATTGAATAAGTATCCAAATGTACGTATCGAGTTAGGTTCACATACCGACTGTCGCGCAGATTCTGCATACAATATCAACTTATCACAAAGACGTGCTGATAGTGCTGTTGCTTATATCATCTCAAAAGGAATTGATTCATTAAGAATTGTTTCTAGAGGTTATGGAGAAAACAGTTTAGTAAATAATTGTGCTTGCGAAGGTCCAAATGAAGCTATTCAAGGTAAAAAATGTAGTGAAGAAGAACATCAGTTGAATCGTCGTACAACTGTAAAATTCTTAGATTTGAACTATACACCTCCTGTTAAGCCAGACCCAGCTGCTCCTAAGACAGCGCCTGGAACTAGGCCTGGACAACCGGGATTAAGACCTGGACAACCCCGAAGGTAAAACTTATTGACATAGAAAAAGGCAACTAAATGTTGCCTTTTTCGTTTAATTTTATTGCCAAGATATCAAACCATGAGTTTAAAAAAATACCTGTTTATATTCCTTTTGCTCTGCCATTTTTTTGTGAGCGCACAAGAAAAACAAGTGCCCACTTATCAATATGATTTAGATAGGGCTGACATGGCATACTTATCTAAAAAATATAATACTGCCGCTGGTTTATATCAAAAAGTTTACTCCAAGATTAAGAATGCAGATGAGAAACAAAAAGTCTTGTTTAAGATTGCAGAAAGCTACAGAAGAAGTAATAATTTTAAACAAGCCATTAAATGGTATGAGGAAGTATTAAACAGCAAATACCCAGATCCGAAAGTGCTTTACAGCTATGGTCAACTTTTGAAAAACTATGAAAGATATGACGAAGCCTCTCGCACCTTTTACGATTATCTATTTGAAATGCCTGATGATAACCATGCAAAAGAGGCCATGAGTAGTTGCAATATCGCAGCTGAATGGAAAGCAAAACCCGAGAAATTTAATATCATCAATCTGAAGGATCTGAATACAGAGTTTAGTGATTACAATCCCATCATAACAAATAAGAAATTGTATTTTACCTCCTCTAGAAAAGAAGCTACAGGTAGTGGAATTTTTGAGTGGACAGGACAAAAATACTCCGATATCTTTGAGTCGGGAATTCAAGAAAATGGTTTCTCAAAACCTAGCCCTACAAAAGGTATTAATACCAATTTTAATGAAGGAGCCGCTTGGTTCGACACTGAAGCAAGCAGTGTTTATTTTACACAATGTAATGGAGCAGATGGAAAAGGATTAAACTGCAAAATTTATGTGAGTTATTTTCAAAACAATTCATGGACCATTCCTGAGGCATTACCCTTTAACAGTGATAGTTTTAGTTGCGGACATCCCGCATTTTCTAAAGATGGCAAGACGCTTTATTTTTCAAGTGATAAGCCAGGTGGTTATGGAGAAAAAGACATTTGGAAAATTAGTTATGACCCAGTTAAAAATAGTTGGGGAGAACCTCTAAACATGGGGAACTTCATTAACAGTTATGAGGATGAACTCTTTCCAAGTGTTGATGAAAATGACAACTTATTCTTTGCTTCTAAAGGACATAGCGGCATGGGTGGATTGGATTTATTTAAAAGCAGTTTTAACAACGGGAATTTCTCCCAGGCAGAAAACTTGAAATATCCCATCAATTCAGGTGGAGATGATTTTGGAATCAGTTATGTACCCAAAGCAAATCAACAAAAGAATGGTTATATAGCCTACTTCTCCTCAAATAGAGAAGGAGGAACTGGAGATGATGATATTTACGCCATAGCAATTAAGCCCTTTGTTTTTATGGTAAAAGGGAAAGTGCAAGAAAGAGAAGGATTGGCGCCTATAGCAGCTGCCAGTGTTAAATTAAAAAATCAAGAAGGATCTTCCCTATTTGAAATTAAAACCAATGATAAAGGTGAGTTTTCTGGAGAAATTCCTCTTCAATATTTATTGGAATTAGGTGCATCAAAAGACAAATACTTAAGCAGTAATTCAGTTCAAATTGATAGCCGAGGAGTTCAGAAAGATAGTTTACTTGAAATCACATTTTTACTAGACCAGGTGCCAAGTGAAGATGTTGAAATTACTATTAAAGGAATTTATTACGACTTAGATAAGTTTGATATCAGAGCAGATGCAAGACCTATCTTAGATTCATTGTCGAATGTTTTAAAAGCAAATCCAGGATTGGTCATTGAACTGGCTTCGCATACAGATAGTCGTGCTCCGGCAGACTACAACATGG
>JBMLPO010000206.1:655-4937 GCA_049242065.1 Bacteroidia bacterium | reverse complement strand
TTTCCCATCGACTCCATTAAAAAATGTCCTTTTGTTGATAAGGTTGAATACCTGGGTCCATTTGTACCTTGGCAAGAAGATGTAGAGCGCTCTGAAACACCCATAGAGGAAAATATTGGTCAATTAGAGGAGGCTTTTAAAAAGAAAGACAATAAGGATACAAGTTATTTTGGCTCAAGTCTCACTCAGTTTGCTCAGTTAAACTATGGTAAAATATTTCAAAACTCAAACTTTGTTCCAGGAGAAGGAACTCGCATTGCAGTTATTGATGCGGGTTTTAAAAACATGGATCAAGTGAGTGCTTTTAGGCATTTATTCAAAGATAAGAGAATTGTAAGTTCCTTTGATTTTGTTGAAAGAGAAGAGGAGGTTTTTGATGATGATTCGCATGGCTTAGCGGTTATCAGTTGTTTAGCAGCTAAAGTCCCTCAATTAATAATGGGCACAGCACCACATGCAGATTATATTTTATTACGCTCTGAAAATGCTGTTTCAGAATATTTAATTGAGGAATATTATTGGCTACAAGCAGCAGAATATGCAGACAGTGCGGGTGCTGATATCATCAATTCATCTTTGGGTTATACCAAACATGATGTTACCTCTATGGGTCATCGTTATAAAGAATTAAACGGCCAAACAACAGTGGTGAGTCGTGCCGCGGAAATTGCTGCCTCGAAAGGAATTTTAATATTTGTAAGCGCGGGTAATGAGGGAATGGATGTATGGAGACAAATTAGCGCCCCAGCTGATGCAGAGCACGTTGTGAGTGTAGGTGCAGTAGGAAAAGATGGAGATTTAGCCGCATTCAGTTCTGTTGGCCCAACTGCCGACAAAAGAATCAAGCCAGATGTAGTAGCTTTTGGAAAAGGAATTTCAGTTTTATCAGATAATGGAAGTATATATCCAGGAAATGGAACTTCTTATGCAGCACCAGTATTGGCCGGAACTGGAGCTTACCTAATGAAAAAATATCCGCGTAGAAGTTTAAATGAAATAAGAGAGACCTATAAGTTATCTGCAAACTCTTATTATAAACCTGCCAAACAAAAAGGCTGGGGAATACCTGACATGGAATTGATGTGTAAATTTCTAGGTTCAAACAAAGACAGTTTACTCGATGCACAAATACTTGATAATGGTCGGATACATCTTGCTTTGCGTCTAAAACAAAGTAAATCTGTTAAAATTAAATGGTTCAATGGTACAGACTTAATAGATGAAGAATCTTATGCTGTAAAGAGTCCTGGAACTTATCGTTTTGAAGCTGCAATCAACAAAAAACGCTTAAACAGTGTGACCCATTTAAGCGTTTATTTTAATGAATATGAAAATTCAATCTATTTCAAATAGCATTAAGCTGCTTTTCTGAAAGAAGGAATATTAATTGTGATCAAATAAAAACTTCCGAATAATGCGGCGTTGTAGAATAAATCTGCTGCAACTGCATTTTGAAAGAAAGGAATGCCAGCAATATAAGATTGCATGATTCCAGAAATTGAATGCGGGTACATTGTTTCTGGATAGAACAAAGCAAAATTAGTAAACAAGAAAAACACAATTGATGAAGCGATACTGGTTAAGCCAATTCTTAATGCACCTTTGTTATTTTGCAAACTCAATCCCATTAGAATAGTTAAAACAAAACCAATATAAGGCACCAACATTTCCCAGCCATAAAAGCCAAGATATAAATCGCTTAAAAGAAGTGCTGCTATAGGTACCAAAAATGCTAGAAATCTATTGGTAATATAAGCCCCCGCAAACAAAGCAATTGCTCCAACAGGTGTAAAGTTTGGCAAATGGTCGATTAAACGAAAAGAAGCTGCAACCAGAATAAGGCCTACAATCAATGCGAATTGTTTTTTCATTTTAAAATAGTTTTACTTGAATAGATACAACTTTGCGAAAGTATAAACCTTTCTGCTAAAAGAAAAGGCAAATCCACATCCTTTGTTCACATAAGTTGGAACTTTTACACAAAAAACTATCCGTTCAGCCAATTGTGTGTCCATTTAAAAAAAAATTGTCGCGATTGCCCGAAACTCCCTATTTTGCAAAGGTTTTTTTTAATGGAAAGTCAAAACATTCAGCTCGCTTTTTGTTTAGTTCCTGAATAAAAAACAGAACAAAAGAAACAAACCATTCAATTTATAACATGAAGAAAATTACAATTTTTTCTGCAGCAATTGCCCTTATGTTGACTGGAACTAGCTTGAAAGCTCAAGTTCCGGCTCAGGCAAATCCGAATCAAACGGTTTTGCTTGACAAGGTAACAGCCAATCCGGGTGAAATGAAAATCTCTTATGAGAAGTACAAATTACCTAATGGATTAACGCTCATTATTCATGAAGATCACTCTGATCCAATTGTGCATGTTGAAGTTACTTACCACGTAGGTTCAGCAAGAGAAACTCCGGGAAAATCGGGTTTTGCACATTTCTTTGAGCACATGATGTTCCAAGGTTCTTTGCATGTAAAGGATGAAGAACATTTTAAAATTGTTCAAGGAGCTGGGGGACAAATGAATGGTACCACCAACCGCGATCGTACAAACTATTTCGAAACATTGCCTGCAAACTACTTAGAAACAGCTTTATGGTTAGAAGCTGATCGTATGGGTTATTTGTTGGATTCAGTAACTCAAAAGAAATTTGAAGTTCAAAGAGCTACTGTAAAAAACGAAAAAGGCGAGCGCGTTGACAATGTTCCTTACGGTAAAGTGGATGAAATAAAAGACGCTACTTTGTATCCAAACGGACATCCTTACAGCTGGCCAACTATTGGTTATTTAGAGGATTTAGATAGAGTAAATGTAGAAGATTTGAAGAACTTCTTCATGCGCTGGTATGGTCCAAACAACGCTTGTTTGGTAGTTGCCGGTGATGTTAATCCAGCAGAAGTGGTGAAAATGGCAGAAAAGTACTTTGGTCCTATTCCTAAAGGTCCTGAAGTACGTGCTCAAAGAATTGAACCTGTACGTTTACCCGATAACAAATATGCCAATTATGGTGACAATGTATTTTTACCATTGTACTATATAGTTTATCCAACTGTAAAAAACTACCATCCAGATGAGCCAGCTATTGATTTATTAGCTAGCATTTTAGGTTCAGGAAATAACTCAATTTTCTACAAAAACTTTATCAAAACCGAAAAAGCATTCCAAGCTCAAGTATTCCATCCAGCTTCAGAATTAGCAGGTGAGTTTACGATGGCTATCCTTCCATTACCAAATATTGATGGTGATGTTGATGTAGAGAAAATGGTTGCAGCTACCTTAGAAGAGTTTGAAAAAAATGGCATCTCAGATGATGACTTGTCTCGCGCTAAAGGAAGTATTGAAAGCAATTTGATTTTTGGTATGCAAAGTGTTGCCAGCAGAGCAAGCACTTTGAGTATGATGTGGTACTTAGCTCATGGTAATCCTAAATTAGAAAAGAACTTTAATATTTCTGATGAATTGGCACGTTACCAAAAAGTAACAAAAGAAGATATCATGCGTGTTTTTAGAACTTATATAAAAGATAAAAAATACGTTATGGTAAATGTATTCCCTAAAAAGGCGAATGCTGCTGTATCAAAAGATGAAACAAAAGTTGCAACCAGTTCAGGTGTTGCAAAAACCGAATTAGAATACAAAGGACTTTCTTATACCACACCAAAAGATAATTTCGATAGAAGCAAAAGACCTAATACAGGTGCTGCAAAAGCTCCAGAAATTCCAAATTTCTATACTGCAACTTGGGACAACGGAATTAAAGTGATTGGTACTGAAACCAAAGAATCTCCAGTTGTAACCTTATTGATTACCATGAAAGGTGGAAACATTGCTGTTGGTGATCCTTCTAAAACTGGATTGGCTTCGTTAACTGCTGATATGATGACTGAGGCTACTCAAAATTATACCAGTGAAGCTTTTGATAATGAAATGCAAAAATTAGGTAGTTCAATTTCTTTTAATGCTGGTTCAGATGTTACAACTGTTCAAGTTGTTACCTTAAAGAAAAACATTGATGCTACATTGAAATTGTTCGAAGAAAAATTACTTCGTCCTAAATTTAATGCTGATGAATTCAAATTAAACCAATCTCAAACTTACCAAGGTATCAGTTCTCAAAAGTTTGATGCTGGTGCAACTGCTGATTTAGCATTCAATAAATTATTATACGGAAAAACCATTGCCGCTGAGCCAGTTGAAGGTACTTTGAAATCTATCAAATCTATTACAGTTAAAGATGTTCAAAATTATTATGATCGTTTCTATGGTCCTGATTTTGCT
>JBMLPO010000206.1:0-645 GCA_049242065.1 Bacteroidia bacterium | reverse complement strand
GTTGGTGATATCACAGAAGGTGAAATCATGCCTAAATTAGGATTCTTGAAAAACTGGAAAAAGAAGAACATCACTTTCCCACCACTTCCAATTCCTCCAACAGCTGCTAATAACAACAAACAAATCTATCTGGTTGACAAATACAAAGCGGCTCAATCTGAAATTAGAATTGGTATGGTTGGTCAGAAATATGATTGGAATGGTAATTACTTCAAAACAAATGCAATGAACTTCCCATTAGGTGGAAACTTCAATAGCCGTTTGAACTTAAACCTTCGTGAAGACAAAGGATTTACTTATGGTATCCGTTCAATGAACTATGGATATAAAGATAGAGTAGGTGCTTATCAAATAGCAACAGGTGTGCGCACTTCGGCTACAGATAGCGCTATGAAAGAAATTATGTCTGAAGTAACCAATTATGCAGAAAATGGAATAACAGATGAAGAAATGAAGTTCATGAAGAATTCTATCACCCAAAGTGATGCTTTGCGTTATGAAACTACATTCCAAAAAGCTGGATTCTTAAACAGATTGATTGAATACAATTTGCCAAAAGACTATATCAAACAACAAAATGATATTTTGAACTCATTATCTAAAGAAGAATTAAATCGTTTAGCTAAAGAAATTCTTCAAACAGAT
>JBMLPO010000205.1:0-7677 GCA_049242065.1 Bacteroidia bacterium | reverse complement strand
AATGATGACTTTTTTTACAGGAGAGCAGATAAAGAACTCAAAGCCATGTCGCCTATGTTTTTAGGCGGATTAACTGCACGTGCTATGAGAATTGCGGCTCTTTGCAAAATGCAAAAAATAGAGGTGATTGAATCCTATCCAGCAGCATTTATTAAAGCAGAAAACTTGGTTAAATTTTACAATAAAAAAGACCAAAGTCTATTGAGTGATTTTAAAAAAGAAGCTTCTCCTTATTTTCAATTTCCTATTCCAGAAACTACTAATTGGCATGCCATGGATGCTTGTATTTGTTTAGAAATTGGAATCAGAAAAAACAAGGGTATTGCACGTTCTTGTGGTGACATAGATGAATTGATTTGGTATTGAAAAGAGTAAGTCCTCCAAACACAAATGTATTTTTTGTTTAACTTGCACGGATGAAACAATTGGCTCTGGTAGCTTTGGGTGGTATGATAGGTGCAAGTTTGAGGTACCTTATTTCTTTGTGGACTAAACATTTGTATGCGGGTGATTTCCCGTATGCCACTCTTTTCATCAATGTTTTAGGTTGTTTCTTAATTGGTTTGATTTATTCTAATTTTAGTCAGACTACTTCTTTTGATTGGATGAAGACTTTTGTAATAACAGGTATACTTGGCGGGTTTACTACCTTTTCTTCTTTTTCATATGAGGGAATAAGTTTACTACAATCTCAAAAAATAATGGCTGCCATAACTTATATCATGCTGAGCAATGTATTGGGTTTACTAGCAGCTTATGGTGGAACTTTCATTCAAATCTCCAAATAAAATGAAAGGTAAAGTCATCAAATCTACTGGAAGTTGGTACCAGGTTTTAAATGAATCAGGCCATATCATTTCATGCAGAATCAAAGGCAAATTCAGGTTAGAAGGAATTAAACATACCAATCCAGTAACCGTTGGAGATGTAGTTCATTACGAAATGGAACCCGGTCAAGAAAATGCTGTTATCAATAAAATTGAAGACCGCAAAAATTATATCATTCGTAAATCAAATAACCTTTCCAAACAAACCCATATCATTGCCAGTAATCTTGATCAAGCAATCCTTATTGTGACCATGGCTTTTCCAAGAACTTCTTTGGGATTTATTGATCGCTTTTTGCTTACTGCTGAAGCTTATCATATCAAACCTATTTTGGTTTTTAACAAACAAGATCTAATGCAAAGTGAATTCAAGTCATTGCAGGATTATGTGATTCAATTGTATGAAAAAATTGGTTACCAATGCTTAAAAACTTCTGTTCAAGATGCTAGTGGTATAACAGAATTACAGAGCATTTTAAAAGATAAAACAAGCTTATTAAGCGGCCATTCGGGTGTTGGAAAATCTAGTTTGGTGAATGCCATTCAGCCTGGCCTCAACCTTAAAACCACACATATTTCCAATTACTCAAATAAGGGGCAGCATACCACCACTTTTGCAGAAATGCATGCACTTGAAATGGGAGGCTTCATTATCGATACCCCTGGTATTAGAGAATTTGGTTTGGTAGATTTTGATAAAGCAGAAATATCACATTACTTCAAAGAAATACAACCCTATATTGGTACTTGTAAATTCAATAACTGTATTCATGTAAATGAACCTGGATGTATGGTATTAAAGGCAGTTGAAACAGGAGATATATCAGAAGAACGATACCACAGTTACATGAGCATTTTAAACAACGAAGATATTTACGAATAATGAGAGTGGTGATTCAAAGGGTGAGTGAAGCTTTTGTAAAAGTTGATAACCATGTGATTGGTCAAATACAGGCTGGATTCCTAATCTTAGCCGGTTTTGAGGCTGATGATACCCAAAAAGATTTGGAATGGATAAGCGGTAAAATAAGTAAACTCAGAATTTTCAATGATGAAAATGGTGTTATGAATATCAATATAAAAGATGCAGGTGGCGACATCCTTTTAGTTAGTCAGTTTACCCTACATGCAGATGCACAAAAAGGAAACCGACCTTCCTATATCAAAGCCGCAAGACCTGAAATTGCTATTCCGCTATACCAACAATTCATCCAACAATTAGAGCTCGATTTAGGCAAGTCTATTCAAACAGGTAAGTTTGGTGCTGACATGAAAGTAATTCTCATCAACGATGGACCTGTTACTATTTTATTGGATTCAAAAACAGATTTAAACGCATGACCATAGAAGAGGCACAAAAACAAGTAGACGAATGGATTCGAACAATTGGGGTCCGTTATTTTAATGAGTTAACCAATACTGCAATTTTAATGGAAGAAGTTGGAGAGCTCGCAAGAATAATGGCACGAAAATATGGCGAACAATCATTTAAATCGGGAGAATCAGATAAAGACATGGCCGATGAAATGGCCGATATCATGTGGGTTTTGATTTGTTTAGCCAACCAAACTGGCGTGAACTTAACAGAAGCTTTTCAAAAAAACATGGACAAAAAAACAAAAAGAGATCAGCATCGACATTTAGATAATCCCAAATTAAAAGAATAAAAAAATCCCGTATCAACGGGATTTTTTTTATGGTAAATATTCTACCTGAATAGTGTATTTCACCGGGTCTTTGAATTTTGTTTTTTGGAAACCTTTTATCTCAAAACCTTTGTGAGTTTTATAAATAAGATCTTTACCTGATTCATATAAATTATTAGTGGTACTAAAATGGAAAGCCAATTGCACTACTTCTTCATTTTTATATTCAATCTCAAAACTATTTAAATCAATTCCCTTTTGATTTGCTTCATAATGTAGAACCAAAGTATTGGAATCAGGATGCAATTCGCTGCGTGTAAATGCACCTACATAGGCCGATTTATTTAAATCAAGTAATAAGAAGTCGTGTAGCTCTTTTTCTAAAGATTTCGAATCAACTATTTGTGTATCTAACTTTTGATCATACATATAGTTTAATTGCAGTTTTGAATATTGGCTTTGAACTGCATTCAATTCCTTTTTAAAAAAAGCTGGCACATCAAAAAGTTGCTCCTTGTTTACTATAGTTTGATTACAGGAAAACAAGCCAAGAAAAGAACAAAAAATAATTAATCGCATAATAGATTTTCTCCATCCATTTCTTTTGGTTGGGCTATTCCCATCATAGCCAAAGCAGTTGGAGCAAGGTCTGCTAGTTTACCATTTTTTATTTTCCTGGTGATTTCATTTTCAATTAAAATCAAAGGAACATCATTTGTAGTATGCGCTGTATTGGGCGTACCATCTTCCACATTAATCATATACTCACCATTGCCATGATCTGCAGTTACCAATAAACTATAATTATTGGCAAGCGCAGCTTTTACAACACGTCCTAAACAATCATCAACTTTTTCAATGGCTTTGATTTCTGCAGGAATAACTCCTGTGTGTCCCACCATATCAGGGTTGGCAAAATTCACAACCATAAAATCAGCTTCATTTTTTTCTATCTCAGCCAAAGTAAAACCACATACTTGCTCCGCACTCATTTCAGGCTGCAAATCGTAGGTAGCAACTTTAGGTGAAGGGGCCATATGTCTTAGCTCACCTTCAAAAGGTGTTTCTCTTCCTCCACTAAAAAAGAAAGTTACATGCGGATATTTTTCTGTTTCAGCAATACGAACTTGTTTTTTGCCATTGGCTTCTAAAACCTCTCCCATGGTATTGTTCAATTCAATATCTGGGAAAACTACTTCAACATTTTTAAAAGTTTTATCATAGTCGGTTAAGGTAATATACCTCAAGTTCAATGGCTTCATTTGTTGCTCTGGAAACTCTTGCTGAGTGAGTGCCATACTAATCTCTCTTCCCCTATCGGTTCTGAAATTAAAATTGATTACCACATCTCCATCCTTGATATGGGCAATGTCTTGGGCATTTTCTTGCATAATAATTGGCTTCAAGAATTCATCAGTTTCATCAGCCTCATATTTTGCAGAGATGGAGGCAAACAAATCATTTGACTTTTCCCCTACTCCATTCACCAAAGCATCATAAGCCAGTTTCACTCTTTCCCATCGTTTGTCTCTATCCATGGCATAATACCGCCCTGTTACACTTGCAATTTTACCCCCCGTTGTCAGAAGATGTTCTTGTACGTCTTTTAAGTAATTCAAACCACCCTTAGGATCTGTATCTCTTCCATCGGTAAAAGCATGAATATAAAAATTACTGATTGCTTCTTCTTTCATTAAAGAGCATAAACCCTTTAAATGATCAATGCTGCTATGCACACCGCCATCGCTTACCAATCCAATAAAATGAATGGCTTTATTTTCTTGCTTAGCATACTGTAATGCCGACTTCAAAACCTTGTTTTCTTTTACCAAATTTTCCCTGAATGCTTTGTTAATCAAAACAAGTTGTTGGTATACCACACGTCCTGCGCCAATATTCATGTGACCCACCTCTGAATTACCCATTTGTCCATCTGGTAATCCTACCCACTCTCCACAAGTATGTAATTCGCTATTTGGATACTTGGCTATCAGCTTATCAAAATTGGGTTTATTGGCTAGATTAATTGCATTTCCATCATAGGGTTTTCCATTTCCCCAACCATCCAAAATCAATAAGATAACTCGCTTATTCATAGTAAAAAATTAAGCTGCAAATATAGGAATATTGAATGGGAGAAAAATGAAGAAATAAGGTAAATAAGGTTTTTTAGAAAGCGCTTTAGCTTTTATTAACTTGAATTTTGGCATGGTTTTGGTATCTTGCTCAAGTAATTTAAGATTACACTTTCACCCAAAATGAAACAGTTAAAATTATTCATATTATTCTTGGCATTTTTACCAATAGCAGCTTTTGCTGATAGTTTTGATGATATAATGAATGCCATGAGAGCAGGAAATGCTAAGGAATTGGCTTCTTCATTTAACAACAGTGTAGAATTAACACTCTTAGAAAATGAAGGTATTTATAGCAAACAGCAAGCAGAACAAATGCTTAAAAACTTCTTTGCCAAAAACCCACCTAAATCAGTAAGCATTCAACATAAAGGTGCTTCAGGACAAGGTGCACAATATGCTATTGCAACTTATGAAGCAGCAACTGGAAAATTCAGGGCCTATATGTTTTTAAAAGACACTGGTAATGGACTTTTAGTCCATGAATTCAGAATAGAAAGACAATAGAAAACGTTTTATTTATTTGTTGATTGAACTTCAATTCAACCCGGTATTTTTATAGAACTGAATAAAAGCCCCAGTAATAAAACAACCCTATTAATACACCATACAATAGGGTATTGCTTAACAAAATTGTATTTGACCAAAATCCAGTCTTAAATAGAGACCGGTTTTGATAAGATGTATACAACATGGGTCCTATCAAAAACATTATTACGAATGGCATATAGGATGTAAAACTATTGAGCACAGAGTTGGGATCTACATAGGGTGCTGGAAAATAAAAAACCTCTATCGGTCCACTTAGCACTACCATGTAATATGCCATAATTGCGCTTAAAGGAATCAAAACGATTTCAATGATACTAGTTGTAGAATTGCTTCTCCTAAAATATTGGAGACAATAAAAAATAAAACTCAATACAAAGCATCCTGCGCTCAATAAAATAAACAAGGCCATAAAACCATTGTTCTTTGGTATTTGGTAATTCCTCAACTTGATGAATTCAGGATTCGGAGGAAACAAACTATCAATGGCCAATAAATGATTTCCCTTCGCCAATTCCTCTTTTAATGAAAAGCTCAAGGATTTAGAATAATCGTGATAAAAAAATAAATGAAATTGTTTGTCATTTAAGTCCCATATAGAACTCAATAAAGTACCATCTCCTAGTTTTTTCCTGCATACATGCATGGTATCAGACAAGGCTACACAAAAAGCCAAAGAGGTATCTATTTTATTCTCTACAAACAGTTTTCCTTTTCGATATCGTTCTAATTTTTGGGCTTTTTCTTCAGAGGTAATGGAAGGACAGAAATTAGAAATTAGGTATTTACTATCGGTGCCAATTGTTAGTGAATAAGGCTCTACAACTAGGTATTTTCCTGTTTGATCAACATACAAAAAAACATCTTCTAAAAAGAAAGAGTAATCATATTCTTCAATATAGGCCTTTACTTCCTCCACGTTTTTGCAGCTATGGAGAATGTCTTTTAAATACAGCGTTGGCTGAGTTATTTTTTTAGCTTGACTGATTTTATTAATTTGGGGATGGAAGGATGCCAATCGTTCAAATGCCAAACCCATTTCATTCATTCCCGATTGCGGCGCGTATGCATATTCACCATCGAATCTAGAACCAGTAAATGCTGCTCCATATTGTTTAGAAGAAGGAGCTATTTCAAACCACAATTTGGGAGTTGTTCGCCAAGCATCCTCATTACTGCCCATAATAGTTTTATTAGCCCTGGTGATTTTATAACCACTGCAAGCAGCTACTTGTGCAGCATTCATGAAGAAAATCACGACTAGAAGTAAAAGTGAACTAGAGGCTTGTTTCATCTATATTTTGATTAAAACCTAACTGCCGAAAATTATTAGAAACAAATTCAATCAAATCAGCTAGGTAATCGAAAAGCAAAACCATAGATAGAAACACCTTGGCTTTAACATCTCGGCATTAAAAAAACATCTCTCTATGCAGCAAGACCTAGTTAGGATTGAAACGCAAACCCTTAAAAAAAGTATTTGAGGAATAAGAATTAAACGGCAACAGCTCCTTTGATAGCAGGATGTGGATTGTAATTTTCCAATTCAAAATCCTCATATTGAAAATCGAAAATGGTTTCTTGCTGTCCTTTAATTTTCATTTGGGGATAAGGACGAGGCTCTCTGCTTAATTGCAATTCCACCTGCTCAAAATGATTGCTGTAAATATGAGCATCACCAAAGGTGTGTACAAAATCGCCTAATTCCAAATTACAAACTTTTGCAATCATCATGGTTAATAAAGCATAAGAAGCAATATTAAACGGCACTCCTAAAAACATATCAGCACTTCTTTGATACAATTGACAACTCAATTTGCCATCAGCTACATAAAACTGAAAAAAGGCATGACAAGGCATCAAAGCCATTTTGGATAAATCCGCCACATTCCAAGCACTTACAATCATCCTTCTCGAATCTGGATTCTTTTTGATGGTTTCTATTAACTCGCTTAATTGGTCTATATATCCACCATCAACCGTTGGCCAGCTTCTCCATTGGTAACCGTATACTGGACCCAATTCTCCTTCCGGACTTGCCCATTCATCCCAAATACTTACACCATTTTCCTTTAGATATTTGGTATTTGTCTCTCCTTTGATGAACCATAACAATTCATAAATGATTGATTTTAAGTGAACTTTTTTAGTTGTAACCAAAGGAAAACCCTCGTTTAAATTAAATCTGATTTGCGCACCAAATATGCTTTTTGTACCTGTTCCAGTGCGGTCCGACTTAAAAGTTCCTGTTTCGTAAATATGTTGGAGGAGGGTTTCGTATTGATTCATGGAATTTTATTTGAGAAAACACGAATAACGTAATGAAATCGCCACTTTTATCAAGATAATTTCAACAGCAAATGTAAAATTCAAAAAGAATCACAATCTTTTGCCTTTGTTTTCAGATAGGTTATTGCTTTAGAAGATTCAAACCTTATTTTTGCGGTTCTCTTAAATTTATAAAGAAAATGGCTGAAGTAATCCGCATGCCCAAAATGAGCGATACAATGACCGAAGGTG
>JBMLPO010000204.1:0-3471 GCA_049242065.1 Bacteroidia bacterium | reverse complement strand
GCATATTTTAGATAAATTTCTTAGTTTACTTAATAATTAATCTAAATTTATTTGATGAAGGATTTTAAAATGAGTGCCTTTTGGGCTTCTTTAATTCATGGTATACTGTTCATTCTCTTAGGTTTACTATGTGTTTTTATGCAACAGGAGAGTTTATATGGCCCAGTGTATTATATGGGGTTCCTTTTTCTTTTAAGTGGATTGCTCTATGCAACAATTTCATATTTATTAAGAAAATCTATTCAAAATTGGTATTTCGCATGGATATGGGCCTTGCTAGATATTACAATTGGTGTATTTGTTTTCTTCAAAACAGATTTGGCAACAAATTATTTTATTCAACTCATTGGCGGTTTTGCCATTTTGATGTCATCTTCAACAATTATTGCTTCATTTTTTCTTAAACAATACAAAATCATTTTCATCATTAATGGTATTGTTTCTTTGGCTTTTGGACTCATGATAGTATTGAATCCGCTTCCTGCAAAATTCATGGGTTTTATGGTGGGAATGTATACCTTGCTTTTAGGGTTGTTTATGGTGTATATTGGTTTCCTTATTAAAAACTTAGGAAATAAAGAAAATGAAATCGAGTCTTAGAAATTCATTATATCTGTTCAGTCTTTCACCTGCTTTGGTTTGTATTTATGGGAATCTACATGGTGAGTGGTGGAGTTTTGCCAATCTTATTTATTCATTGGGTATTCTGGCTTTATTCGAATGGATAGGCCCGGCATTTTCTTCTAACGAACATTCTTCTAAAAACGACTGGATTCCAGACTTCATTTTATTGTTGCATATTCCTTTTCAAATTGCAGTTTTAACGAGTTTGGTTTGGGGATACTTAAATGGAATTTTATCTCCATTATTTGTCATTCCTGCAGCTTTAAGTACAGGTATTAATTCAGGTTCATCAGCTATTGTTGTTGCTCATGAATTGATTCACCGTAAAAGTAAATTCATGCAAGTCATGGGTAAATTTTTACTCTTTAGTGCTGGTAATACTTACTTTTTTGTGGAACATTTAAGGGTACATCACAAATGGGTGGCTACCGACAGAGATCCTGCCACAGCTAAAAAAGATGAATCATTATATGCCTTTTTTACTCGTTCGGTTGGCGGACAATTTACAGGGGCAATCCAACTAGAACATGAAAGATTAAACAAAGAAGGAAAGAAGTTGAATTTGTTGAATCACTATGTGTACAGACAATTAATACTGCATATTTTGTTGTTGATTTTCTTTTTTGTTATTGGAGGAGAATGGCTTGTTTTGGCTTGGATTGTTCAATGTTTTACAGCTAATTTTTTATTGGAATACACAAACTATATAGAACATTACGGAATGAGTAGGGAAGAGAATACCAGAGTAACAGAAATTCATAGTTGGGATTCAGATTTATTTGTGAGTAGGTTTGTTTTGGTGGATTTAAGTCGTCATGCCGATCACCATTTTTACGCATCAAAACCCTATCATACTTTACAGAATTATCCGACTTCCCACAAACTGCCAAGCGGTTATGCAGGATTATTCTTTTTGGCTGCCATTCCTCCAATTTGGTTTAAGGTGATGAACCCTAGAATTCCGAAGACTTCATAATTATTTTGACAAAACAATCTTCCTAAAAACCTTTTGTTCACCAAGGTTGATTGCTACAAAATAAATTCCAGAGTTTAAGTCAGATAGATCAACTTCAGTTAAATATTCATCAGGTTGAATAGACCTAAGAAGTTGGCCTTTTAAATCCCAAATCTCTATTTGTTTTGGTTGATTTGTATAACTTTCAATCCGCAAAATTCCATTTGTTGGATTTGGAAACATGTTGACTTCAAATTTATCTGAGATTTTGCTTTCAGTGCCTAATAAAACCCTTTGTATGCTGATGTTTTTTGTTGCGAATACTCCACTTCCATCTTTAGCCAACGCTTTTACTTCAACTACACCATTCTTTTTTGCCTTCAATAAACCATTTTGATTGATGCTCGCAAGACTAGTATCCATTACCGACCAAATCACCTCCTTGTTTAAACTTGTTTTGGGTAAAACCAAAGTATTTAATTGTAAGGTTGAATCATAATTTTGTATGCTATTACCGCCAATGATTTGAATAGATTTTGCCAAACTAGAGAACCCTATTTTGCTAAAATAAAATTCCGATTTAAAACTCTTAGTTCCATCAGGCATGAAATTACTTGTACCAACTGATACAATTGAACTGTCTGAACTGATAATTGAACAAGTTAATTGTCGTGCATTTTTTGTTGAAGTGTCAAGAAATTGAATAGTTAAATTGCTATCTACAAGTATCAAACCAATGGCAGATATCAGGTAGGATTTATGAGGCAATGGAAATACTGAATATCTATAATTAGGATTTCGGTAATCAAGTAATTTCCCATTAAATATTTTTGAATTTAAGATGGCCCCATCTTTTGTAATTCGACTGATAAATAAACTGTCTTCATTGCTATTTTGATGAACATCTAATAATTCCAACTCATTAAAGTTAAATTCAAAAGTTGGGCCATAAACATTACCTTGATGAAAAAATGGTGCAGTAGTTTTGTTCAATACATTTCCTACTGAATCAAGTTCAATAAATAAAAATGTGTCATCTTCATATCCAAAAAGCTGAATTCTATTTTCTGAAATTTTATGCGATGAATAAATTCTACCATACTTTTTAGTAGTAAGGCTATCTTCGAAAATAGTATTGCCCAAACTATCTGTCATAATTGCTATCCCGATGTATTTACCATTAAGTTTTGTAGAAATTGTCCCAGTATATAAATACCTGTTTGAATTGATTTGATTACATTGAAGGTAATACATTGTTTTATTTGCATTACCAAATTTTTGATGCCAAATTAAGTCTCCATTTTTATTGGTTTTAATCAACCAAAGTGGATTGTTTACCTTTAAAAACTCTCCCGCAATAACAATATCACCATTTTCTTCTTCAAGCAGTAGGGCCGCTTCCGCCAAGTCAGACCTATTGTCAAAAAACTTACTCCATAATGTATCACCACAAGGATTTATCTTTCTTAATGTAATTACCGGTCGAGGTTGCATAGCCTCAGTCTCAGAGACTCCAGTAAATGTTAAGCAAATGAAATTCCCATCCTTACTTTGTATCACCTTGTATGCTACTTCTTTTGGGAGATTTTTATAACTTGAATCAATTTCACAATAAGTTTGTGCATTTACATAGCTTGAGAGGAGTGTAATCAAGGATAAAATAAATCGGAGTTTCATAATAGGTATTTACTGCAATTTACTGATTTTTATACATGTATGGCAGAAGTAAATTCAGGATTCATAAAATCCTTTAACATTACTTCATCTTTTAAGGCAATGTTTTTCTTTTTAATCTTTATATCTTCGTCCCATGCTTGATAAATTTGGAATTGCAAAGAGAATAGCCAAAGAATTAAAAGATGGTTATTATGTAAATTTAGGAATTGGTATCC
>JBMLPO010000203.1:0-4556 GCA_049242065.1 Bacteroidia bacterium | reverse complement strand
ACAACTTTGCCTGTTACAGGATTGCCTTCTCTTTTTACCCTTCCAGCTTCTCTTACATCAAATGCAACAGAATTGGCTAAACGTACAGACTTGGTATTTAAATTTACATTGTAGGCAATAAGAAAATCTCTTGCACCTATGACAGTAGCGCCAGTTTTTGCAGGAAATTCAGACGGACCAAAATCTGGTTTCCATTCAGGCAATTTTATTTTATCAAAGAAACCTTCATACTCTCCACCTCGTATAATAGAGAGGTTACTTCTTTCTTTTTTAGTTTGTGCATATTCGTATAAATAAGCAGGAATGGCTAACTCCTCTCCTACTCTTTTTGCTAATTGAATTGCCCACTCAGCAGTTTCTTCCATGCTGATACCGCTAACTGGAATTAAAGGACAAACATCTGTAGCTCCCATTCTTGGATGTTCTCCTTTGTGTTTACTCATATCAATCAATTCTGCAGCTTTTTTAATGGCTCTGAAGGCTGCTTCAACAACTGGCGCAGGTTCTCCTACAAAGGTTACAACAGTTCTGTTTGTTGCTTTTCCAGGGTCAACATCCAATAACATTACTCCGTCAACTGCCTCTATTTCATTTGTAATTAATTTAATGATATGTAGGTCGTTTCCTTCGCTAAAATTAGGAACACATTCAATTAGTTTTTTCATGCGGTTTGATTTACCTGCAAGATTAAACTTATCAAGCCAAATAGACAAGATTCCGTAAAAATCATTATTACCCTAGCTGGTTTAAGGATTACCCCATTATCAAAAGTATTTAAGCATTGAACACCTATCAACAACGGAATTATTTCCCTCTTTTTCAAATCATTAGAAAAAACAAAAAAACAACTTAAATTTAATATACACTTTTGAAACATGAATCAGTTTGACCCATCCACACTTGCCAAAACCATCGTTCATGAAACGGGCTCCAACCTCTTTCTTACCGGAAAAGCAGGTACTGGTAAAACTACATTCCTTAGGGAAATCATCCAGGAAACCACAAAAAACCATGTAATATTAGCTCCTACTGGTGTGGCAGCAATAAATGCTGGAGGAATGACTATTCATTCATTCTTTCAACTTCCTTTTTCCACTTATATCAAATCGGGGGCGAATGGCGCTGTTTCTAAATACATGCTGCTTAAAAACCTGCGATTATCTGAAGACAAAATAGAGTTAATCAAAAACCTTCAGCTAATTATTATCGATGAAATTAGTATGGTTAGAGCTGATTCAATTGATGCAATTGATGATATTTTAAGATTTGTAAGAAACAAACCCAATGAAGCATTCGGAGGGACCCAAATGTTGTTTATTGGTGATTTGTTTCAATTGCCTCCAGTAGTAAAAGATGACGAAGCTAATTTACTCACACAATTTTATGCAAGTCCATTTTTCTTTGATGCCACTGTTATGCAATTGGCGCCATTTAAAACCATTGAACTAAATAAAATTTATCGCCAACAAGATGCTTCATTTATTGATTTATTAAATAAAATCAGAAACAATGAATGCAAAGAAGCAGAGTTTGAACTACTAAAAAATCTTCGTAAGAAAATGCCAGATCCTTTGCCCAAAGGAACCATTGTTTTATGCAGTCACAATGCCCAAGCAGATGCCATTAACCGCAGTGCATTAGATAATCTTGACTCCAGCTCCTTTAAATACCACGCTAAACTATCTGGGAATTTCAATGAGAAAAATGCGCCTGCCGATTTATGCCTCGAATTAAAAGTAGGAGCGCAAGTGATGTTTACCAAAAATGATTTATCAGGTGAACAAAGGTATTTCAATGGCAAAATTGCAACAGTAAGTAAATTATCAGAGAACGAAATTTTTGTTTTGTTTGATCAAGATGAAGAGTTTGAAGTGAACCTTGAAAATTGGACAAATCAGGAATATATTTATGATGAAGATGAAGACAAAATTCAAAAGAAAGAATTAGGAAAATTTACGCAATATCCGCTCAAACTTGCTTGGGCAATTACCATTCACAAAAGCCAAGGATTAACCTTTAACGAAGTTCTAATTGATGCAGGAAAATCTTTTGCTGCTGGTCAGGTTTATGTTGCTTTAAGCAGATGCACTCATATGGCAGGACTGGGATTATTATCTGACTTAAATCCTGGGAATATTATTTCGGATCCACATATTGTTAAGTTTCTAAATAAACAAATACAGTCAAACCAGTGGCTTGAAGAACTAGAATTAGAAAAGAAAATTTTTGCTATTCAAACCATGAATGAAGCCTTCTCAATGAATGAAATACTTCAATTGGAACATACAAGCATTTCACAATTACAAAAGCTCAGTGTTTTTGAACAACAAAACTTCGGTAAAACGTGGAAGAAAATACAACAAACAATCGCGCACTTAGATGAAATGGCTGAAAAGTTCAAACAACTCATGAATTATAAAATCAAAGAGGAAAAAGAAGACAGCGAATGGATTCAACACAAAGTACTTGGAGCAAAAAAATACTTCATAAAAGAACTAAGTGAAAATGTACTAGATCAAGTGCAAAATATCAAAACAGAAGCCTCAAGAAATAAAAGAATAAAAGGGCTGAGTAAAATACTTGATAGGTTTAGGAAAATTATCCTGCTCAAACGCAAAAAAATAGCAATCGCCAGTTTACCGGGATATGATTTAAAATTCAATTTAGTAGAGGAAGAAAAAGAAACAAAACCTGTAAAGGGAGAGACCAAACTAATTACCAAAGACCTGTTTTTATCTGGCATGAATATTCGAGAAATTGCCAAAAATAGAAACATGGCAGAATCTACCATTGAAGGCCATATTGTAGATTTAATTCTAACAAATCAGATCCACTATAAACTCTTTATTTCTGATGAAGAAATAGAGCGCATTCAAATCGTTAAAAAAGCTAATGATTTTGAAGGATTAAAACCACTTTTTGAAGCACTCAATGGAGAATTCAGTTATGGCAAACTCAAAGTAGCAATTAATATTTACAATGTAATGAATATCCTATCTTAGGACAACTTCTTCTATAAAATCAGACCCAGAAAATTGGTTCACCAATTCAACCAATTTTCCCCTTTGGTAATTGAGTTCTTGCTTTAATGCTGGGGAGTTGATATACAAGTACAACTTGCCTCCATTTACATACATTTTACTTGTATGATTTGCAATCATTGTTCCTGCTATCTTCTCCCATTCGGCAACAAGTCTGGCTTCTTTCAGTTGTAAACCCAGTTTATCTTTTTCTAAAAACTGACCTATTATGTCTTTTAAACTTTGTTCGTTTGAATGCCTCATTATCCAAATTTAATGTATTCTTTGAGAACCGAGTTACTTTAATCATTAAAAAATTAATTACTGATGTGATGGTATACTACTTCCACATCTTCAATAAATCTAAAAGCCTCTTCAATTCTCTTGCGGTGGGTATCTGTTATAAAAATTTGCCCGAACTCCTTCCTACTAATTCTTTTGATAAGTGAGCTAAGGCGTTCTTCATCTAATTTTTCGAAAATATCATCTAATAACAACAAGGGTTTTTCTCCGGTTTTATTTTTCAAATAATCAAAAAATGTCAGTTTCAACGCAATCATAAACGATTTTTGCTGACCTTGTGAACCGTACTTCTTTACTGGATATCCATCTAAAGTAAATAAAAAATCATCCTTGTGAACACCCTTTCCTGTTCGCTGTGCCAGTTTATCTGCCTGTTCTTGTAAGACTAAAATTAAATCAAAAGCTTGATCTGTTAAATCAGACTGATATTGAATTTCTGCCAATTCAGCACCTGATGATATTTCTTTGTAGTGATTCAAAAAAATACCATAAAGGTCATGCACCATTTCATTTCTTTTGGTAAAAATTATTTGTCCAAACTCTACCAATTTGGCATTATAAACCTTCATTAATTCTGGATCTGAAGAATACCCTTCCGCTAAATCTTTTAACAATCTATTTCTTTGATCCAAAGTACGGTTGTAAGACATCAAAGCAAATAAAAATTGCTTATCACAACTAGAAAGAATGGTATCAAACAACCTCCTTCTTTCTTCTGCTGATTCATGAATAATCTGTATATCACCTGGTAAAATCATCACCAAAGGAATGGTTCCGATATGGTCTGCAAATTTTTCTGGCTCGTTGTTATTGATGAACAATGTTTTTTTAACTCCCTTTTGATAAAACAATCTCAACTCTTGCACAATAGACTCTTTCACCAAACTCGATTCAATGCTAAACCAAGCTTGTTCATGCTTAATGGAGAATTGATCTTGCCCATGAAAATAACTCTTGGTAAATGCTAAATAATAAATTGCATCAAGAATATTGGTCTTACCAATTCCATTTTTTCCTGTAAAACAATTCACTTGTTTACAGAACAGAAAATCTGCAAAACCATGGTTTTTAAAGTTTTGCAGTTTTAAACCTTCCAGATGCATGCCTGCAAGTTAAGATTTTAGACAAATGAGAAGAATGTAAAATTACTTCTAACTGATTATGAGCGATTCACAGAGACTTGGCAATAACAAGATTTTGGTTACTTTTGCAATTCTCAAAAAATGGCAAAAC
>JBMLPO010000202.1:0-18982 GCA_049242065.1 Bacteroidia bacterium | reverse complement strand
GTGCTAGTTGTTGTAATGCTAATATTTTTAATAGTGTTATTAGTAACATTACTTGTAACACCTGAATCCACATCTAAATAAATAAATTGGAAAATAGTTGCAGCAGAATTAAAGGTTAATGGAGTGCTTCCACATTGTGGAGCAGTTCCTCCTATATAGTTACCTGTAATTGAGTGACCATTACCCGTATTATTTGATAGGAAAATTCCATAATAGGTACCTGCAATAGTTTTAGCCGTTTGACTATAAAATGAATTTCCGGAGATGGTCCAATAGGTATTGAAACCACCCATATTAATTCCATAAGAGGTACCGGTAATACCAAAGTTATAAATATTATTATCTGAAATAATATTTCCATGATTTGATTTGGCAGAATCCTGACCTATAGAATAAATAGCAGTTACAGGACTGGTTGCTCCATCATAAATATCATTATTTGAAATAGTATTATTATCATTTCCAGTTGTCCCAATTGTTGTTCCAAAATTTACAACACCTACTGTAGCAGATGAACTGACGCCTCTAAGTTTGCAATATCTTACGATATTATTTGTTGCATCATTTACAAAACGAATTGCACCAGCAGAAGTATTTGTATTTAATATCGTAAGAAGAGGAGTAGTACCCATGCCCCCTGCTCTACCATCTAATATATAATAATCCCCATTATCAATTGAGAATATTGAAGTAATATTTGAGCCTGTAATTCTACAATCTGTAGAGGCTGCAGCTGGTTGGATTGTAACTGTATTAGTTGCACTTATTCCATTTGGAGTATTAGACAATACAATTGGAAATGTTTCACTACTTGAATATAAAGTATCGGTTAATTCAAAAACAATTGGACTTGATAAACCTCTTAAATTCAAATCATTTACAGCATCAGTTAACCTTGTATAATTACCACCAGGACCCACAGAATAAGTACCACTTAATGGAGGACCTACTATATAATATCTTCCAAAAACTGCTGGTGCACTTGTCACATTTGTAACACTTGTTCCACTAAAGCCCGTTTCGGTTTCTGCACCAAGATTACCATTTAAATCTTGAGCCACAACAAAATAAACTAAGGTATCACCAACGTTCAATGCTGAATTCAATAAAGAGTAATCAATTTCTAAATTGAAAGGAGAAGAATTTGAGGTAGATTTTACATATTTCCATCCATTAGTTGAACTGTTATTTGCTAATCCGAAAACATCAGCTTCAGCAAGTTTTTTAAAGTATACTGTTGGACGGTTCGCAAGACTAGTATCAACGCCAACAGCACCTGAACCTAAATCGGTAATTGTTGCAGAAAACGAATAATTTGCTAATGATTGTGTATTTGCTAGCGCTGTGTAGGTAATAGTTGGAGCAACTCCATCTCCAGCATTTTCATATGCACCAATAGTTGGAGTTGTAACATTTCTTGTATTACCCAAGAAATCTGTTGTAAAACCACCAAGAGGCGCACCTGCATTCACCAATGGAGATCCTATTTGAGGAACCAAATTAGTATTGCTATTAAACATAGGAAGAGCTGATATTGAGTTTGAATCAACCAAGGATGCGGTTTGCCAATTTGCAAGATTTAAATAACTTGTAGTATTCACATAACCAATATTTGCAGTACCTCCAGTTGTAGTATTATACAACAAATTGTTATTCGATACCCCAACAAAACTAGCTGCTCTTGAATAGTATGCCCAAGTATTTCCAGCATTACCAGTACCCGTTAAACTAAATACATTATTTCTAACATCTGGATTGGTACAAGGAGTAGTATTAGAACCATTACCTAAAGCAAATGCTGCTGATAAACCTGAGCTACTATTATTTAATTGACCAGATAAATTTACTGAATTATAATAATAATGATCGTTATAGCCATTTGATGCGATAATTCCTGTCAAAGCCCAAGTTGTGCTGGTACTTGAAGATGTAATATCATATACGCTATTGTTAAATATGTAGGCATTTGAAGGATTTCCAACAGTAGAATAAGTCGAACTCAATACCATCATACCATTAGCCTGTCCTGTACTCGAACCCGTGTAAGCTATATTATGTATTTTATTGTTATAACATAATCCATCTTTAAAATCTAATAATCTTAAACCATACAAAGCAGTTGTTGAAGTACTTCTTATATTCTGAACATCATTATTTGAAATAATCATATTCTTTTGACGATCAGTCCTAACCCCTTCTATATTAAATCCTTCTCCTGCTAACCCAGTACCAAACAAGTTTCCTGTAATTCTATTGTTAGAATCAGGTAAGTTTGCAGCGTATCCAAACATAACTAAACCATATTGAGTTTTTCTGAATAAGTTATTTGAGATTGCGTTATTATCATTTCTTTCTAATCCAGCAGCAGTTAATGTAATAGTTCCAGATCCACCAACATACATACCAAAGAAGGTAGTTGTAGAAGCATTTCCTTCTATGATAGTATTTTTTAAAGTATTATTATTTGAACCATTTGCTAAAGCTGGCGATGCTATCCAAACAACAGCATTTCCAGATGTAGTGGTTGTATTATTTCTTATTGTTAAATTCCTTGAATTGGTTCCTGAATTACTTCCATCTATAGTTATAAAATCAGCACCATTTAATTTAATTATTGAACCTGTAGCAACAGAACCTTCAATGATTGTATTGGTAGACGTTGCTGGTTTAATAGTTAAATAATTTGTCAAAGATGTATAACCATTCGCATTAAATGTAATTGGAAAAGTTTCAGCAGATGAATATAAAACATCAGTTAAACTAAAAACTACTGCGCCAGAAAGACAACCAGAATTATATGCTGCTGCTGCTGCAGTTAAGGTAGCATAAGTACCTCCTGATCCTACAGGTATTGTCCCTGTTAATAATGCACCAATAGTATAAGAATTTGGAGTAGTTGGAGGAGTACCTGCAGCTGGTGGACTAGCAGTTAAAGTAGCAGCACCAGAAGAAGGTGAAATGCTCACGTTATTGATTGAATCCTGCGCAACAACATAATAATAAACTGTATCATTTGTAGTGACACCAGCCCCAAAAGAAAAATCAAAATTTGTTCCACTGTTGTAAGTACCTTGAACAGAATTATAGGTTCCATTAATACCAGCTTTCCAATACAATGTAGGGACATCTGTTCCTGAAGTGGGCACTCCAGAAAAATCATAAACCGAGACTGTTAAATTGGCACCACCAACACCACATTGTGTAGGTACTGGAGTAAAAGAAATTTGTGGTCCCACTGCATCAGCTCCATTTTCATAAGCTCCCATTGACGGGCTAGTTGCACTTCTTGTAGCACCTAAATAATCAGTTAAAAAACCAGCAATTGGTGTTCCTGTATTTAATACTGGAGAACCCAAATTCGGACGAAGATTTGTATTTGAATTAAAATCTGGATTAACATTTAATGAATTTACATTTTGTCCAAAAGCAGTTTGTAAACCAGATAATGTAGTAATATCTGAACTTAAAAAAGCTAAAACACCTTGTGTTCCACTTACAAAATAATTATTAAAGTTAATTGTGGTGAAAGCGGTATTTGCAGCAGCAGAGTAGATTGAATAAGCTTTTGATAAAGTACCTGAAGCATTTGTATTCCTTGAAGAGTTATTTAATATATTATTTCTAATATCTAGCGAGGTAACCCCAGATCCAACATAAATACCAGCAGTAAGTGTATTGGCAGCATAAGAAAAATCGCCATAAATATTGATTGAATTATGATAAATATTTATTCCACCTGTTACAGTAGTTATTGTTGTAGAATTTCCTTCCATTCCTAATGCTATACCCATAGCAGATGAATTACCAAAAGATGAATAATTAGATCCTGAAATATTGTAGATTAAATTATTTGCTATGGTTATATTACTTGAAGTTATTCCTGTTCCAACTGTTATTCCTCTTCCTCCATATCCACCTGTATTGGTTGTTATAACTCTACTAAAAATATTAGACAGAACACTTGTATTAGTAACATTCGCACCTAAAGAAATACCAACAGGAGTGGTACCTGATGTTAAGATATCAATAGCATTATTTGAAATTGTGGAGTTATTGATAAAAGTAGACCTAAAAAACATTGGTCCAGCTAAAGTTAAACCACTATAAGTATGAGAATTCTGAGATACATTTAAAAAATCAATTGTTCCAGTTGAAATTCCACCTGCATAAATTCCAAAACCAAAATTAGAAAATGTATTATTTAAAATAGTAATACTATCATTATCCGCTCCAGCAGCTCCAATTGTTGACCCTATTGAAATACCATAATTTGAAACACTATTGATAGAGCTACTGAATATTATATTCTCAATTGTTATGTTCTTAGCACCTGCACCAATACCTAAAGATGAAACTGTAATGGCAGAGGTATTAGCACTAACATTTGTATTTAACAAAGTTAAATTACGGGTGCTCGTTCCATTATTAGATCCATCTAATATTACATAATCGGCTCCATTAAATAGAATTAAACCTGTTGATGAACTACCAGTAATAGTTGCATTAACTCCTGTTGCAGGAATAATTGAGAGTGTATTTGTTAAACTTGCATCTGAATTTGAATTAAATGTTATAGGAAATGTTTCACTAGTTGAATAGGTAGCATCAGTTAAGCTAAACACTACTGGTCCAGTTAAACAATTGCCATTATAGGAAGCTGCAGCTGCAGTTAATGTAGGATAATTTCCTGAAGTTCCAACTGTAAAAGTTCCAGATAGACTAGTTCCAATAATATAAGAACTTGGACTAGTTGGTGGAGTGCCAGCTGCAGGTGGACTAGCTGAAAATGTGCCTGCACCAGAAGAAGGGAATGAAGCAACATTTCCTGCATTATCCTGTGCAACTATAAAATATCTAACAGTATCTGTTGGTGAAACTCCAGCTCCGAAAGTAAACTCGTACAAATTTCCTGAAGGATTTGTACCTTGAACCTGACTATATGATCCAGAATTGATTTTATAATATAAAACGGGTAAGTCCGCACCAATATTAGCCACTCCAGTACCTCCATCAGTAATGGTAGCTCTTAATGTAACACCTGTTGTTGAACATGTATTTGTTAAGGCAGTGTAACTTATAGTTGGAGGCACAACATCTGCAGGAATGCCATCAAATTCATCTGCTCCAACATCCGGAGCTGTTCCTCCTCCGTTCACTGAACCTACCGGTCCTGGCCTAACATCGCCATCAAAATCAGAAGTTATATTAGTAGTGGTGGTTGCAGCACCGCTCGATTCTAATGGCACTGCAGATGTTGTATTAATATGGAAATTTGTTGAAGAAACAAATGGTACATTATAATGTAATGAAGATCCATCCTGATTGGTTGCTGATTTCCAATCTGAGATTGTATTCCTTAATGCTCCATTGTAAAATCCAACATTACCATTTGGAACATAATAGCAGTTATTATTTACAACTCCACCTGAAATATTTGTTGTCGTATTTACATAAATACCAAAAGTACCCGTACCAGTATTTTGATTAACGATAATGTTATTTAAAAACTGAGAAATTGTCACCCCAGAAACTGTGCTTGCAAATCCATAATTCACATAATTGGCAACAGTTCCTGTTGAAGTTGTTGGCAAAAAAATTGTGTTATGATTAATCTTCATTAAGGTTGCTCCAGCAGAAATTCTTATTCCATAAGCAACAAAACCGGATAAAGATGTAGTTGTATATTTACTCGCTACAATATTTGTAATGTAATTATTAGTGATTTCAATATTATCACAGTTTGTTGCTCCTGTAACAGATACTCCAAAAGCTCCATATCCTGAAGTACTTGGTTGATATATATCATGAATATTATTACTTCTAACTTTACAGCCAGAATTAACTGTTGCAATTTCAATCCCTGAAATAGTAACAGCATATCCAGTTCCAGAAGTTGATACATCTCCAACCCTAATATCATTTTTTTCTATAATTGCAGATCCAGCTCCTGTAGAAGCGGCACTATACTGAATATAGATTCCTCGAGCAGCAACTGCATCAGTAGCAGTTGAACTTCCAATTACATTATTTTTAATCTGGGTTCCAGTATTTGGATAAGTTGAACTTGCTCCATTCGCATATACTCCATGATAACATCTTGTAATTAAATTATTATCTATAATAGTATTCAAGCTACTATAAGCTCCGGTTGTGATTCCAGAGGAATTCGAAATCACAATACCATAATTTACAACAGTTGAAGACGCGGTGCTTCTTGTTCCCGTTATAATACAATTTTTAACTGTATTATTATCCGCTCCATCTGCTCCTGTAGTTGATGTTGATGACAATCTAATTACAGCTAAACCTGTTGCTGTATTCGTGGGTCTAATAAATGTTAAATTTCTAGTTCCTGATGTTAATGGATCATCTCCATCTATTGTAACATTATCTGCCCCATTTAATTCAATCATTCCTCTACTTGCAGTTACAGTGCTATTGCCTGTTACAGTTACATTACCACTCGGCTTTATTGTAATTGATGTATAACTAGAAGGACTTGCGCTTTTTAATAATGGAACTACAGTTGAAGGTTCTGTCGTATTGCCTGATATAACAACATTAATTACACCTTTATGAGTTCCTGCATTAATTGCAGTAAATGCAGCATTTAAAGTGGTGTATGATGAACCTGTGGTGCCTATAGTTGCATTAACAGTAACTTGAGCTTCGGATTTGACAACAATTAATGTTAAAACACCTAGAACAAAGAGCACTTTAAACCGTTTTAAAATGCTTGTTTTAAAAGTAGAAATTTGACTCATATATTTTGTTTATTTTGAATTACTTAAACATGATGAATGCTCAAGTAATAAACTAATTGGTGCTTTTAGTAATTAAGAAAAACTTAAACATGATGCCTTAATCTTTTTTTAACTTTTATCTTAATCTGTATACATCAAATTCCTAAAAAAAAGAAAACGATTAATTTTATGTGAATGGCGTTTTTTTCATGAGTAACTTGAATCAGAGGTTTAACACATTTTGATGAAAACAAAATTTATTTACAACTATACATCTGATTCAAAGAAATTTACACAGAATATTTTTATTCTATTTCCTAAATCAAAAAGAAATTAAAAAAACATTATAATTGAAGTATCCACCACAACAATATTTATCAATCAATGAATAAAACTTCCTCAATTTACTCTGATTAAAATATTGTTAAAACAAATTTGAATGTTAAATTAAGAATTCTTTTTATGCCCAAATTAGATTAATATCTTTACACCCTATTTGAGTTTTTCAAACAAGTTTTAATTATGACTGATCACAAGATTATTTTTTCAATGGCTGGGGTTTCTAAAATCTATCCTCCATCCAAACAGGTTTTAAAAGATATTTATTTATCCTTCTTTTATGGCGCCAAAATTGGTGTTCTCGGCTTAAATGGTTCAGGTAAATCTTCCTTATTAAGAATTATTGCAGGGGTTGACAAAAACTACCAAGGTGAAGTTGTTTTCGATTCGAAAAATTATAAAATAGGTTTTCTTGAACAAGAACCAGAACTTGATGAAACGAAAACCGTTTTAGAATCAGTTAAAGAAGGTGTTAAACACATAACAGATTTATTAGAAGAATTTGAAAACATCAACAATAGCTTAGCTGATCCAAATCTTGATGGTGATGAAATGATGAAGATCCTCGACCGTCAAGCTATTGTCATGGAACAACTAGAGCAAAACGATGCTTGGGAACTTGATACGAAACTTGAAAAGGCCATGGATGCTTTGCGTTGTCCTGAAGGCGATACGCCAGTAAATGTTTTATCTGGTGGTGAAAGACGTCGTGTTGCTTTGTGTCGATTGTTATTAAGTAATCCTGATATCCTTTTGCTTGATGAACCTACCAATCACTTAGATGCTGAAAGTGTTGACTGGTTAGAGCAATTCCTAAAAAACTTCCCAGGTACTGTTATTGCAGTTACCCATGATAGGTATTTCTTAGACAATGTTGCTGGTTGGATTCTTGAATTAGATAGAGGTGAAGGTATTCCTTGGAAAGGCAATTATAGCTCTTGGTTGGACCAAAAATCTGCTCGTTTACAAGCTGAAGAAAAACAAGAAAGCAAACGTTCTAAAGCCCTTCAACGTGAATTAGAATGGGTAAAAATGGGAGCTAAAGGTAGACATGCGAAACAAAAAGCTCGTTTGAATGCATATGATAGAATGTTAGGTGAAGAACAAAAAGAGAAAGAACAAACTCTCGAACTCTTTATTCCTCCTGGACCTAGATTAGGTGATGTTGTGATAGAAGCAAATAATGTTAGTAAAGCTTTTGGGAAAAAACTATTGTATGAAAATTTAAGCTTCTCTCTTCCTAAAGGAGGTATAGTTGGTATCATTGGCCCAAATGGTGTTGGTAAAACAACTTTATTTAGAATGATGATGGGACTTGAACAACCTGATAGTGGTGAATTCAAAATTGGAGAAACAGTTAAAACAGCATATGTTGATCAAAGCCATAAAGATTTACTTCCTGAAAAATCTGTTTTTGAAGTAATATCTGGTGGCACAGAAACCATGTTGGTAGCAGATAAACAAGTAAATGCGAGGGCCTATATTTCTAAATTCAATTTCAGTGGAAACGACCAAAGCAAAAAGGTTGGTGTGTTATCTGGCGGAGAAAGAAATAGGGTTCATTTAGCTATGACTTTAAAAGAAGGTGGTAATGTTTTATTACTTGATGAACCTACAAACGATATTGATGTAAATACATTAAGAGCATTAGAGGAAGCTATTGAAAACTTTGCAGGTTGCGTAGTTGTGATTAGTCACGATAGATGGTTTATAGACAGAATTGCAACACATATTTTAGCATTTGAAGGAAATTCACAAGTAGTTTATTTTGAAGGTAACTACAGTGATTACGAAGAAAACAAAAAACTAAGAGGTGGCGATCAATCTCCTCATCGAGTAAGATTTAAATCAATCAATTAAAAAAAAAGCGGAGAAAATTCTCCGCTTTTTTTAATTATCCAAACTGTTCCTTTTACAAAAATCATCCACCTCTTGATAAGTAATTTTACTTAAATCATAAATTATTTTTTCTCTTACTTCCTTCGCTCCACCTCTTGTCATGATACCCATTAAAAAAGGTTTATTCTTATGATAGATGATTCCAAAATGATGCAATTGCACATTCACAGATTTCCCATTTTTATCAAATTCATCTCTTGTTCCATACTTGTGGGCAATCACCACGTCACTAGATATAGCAGCCCTTATACCTTTTGAAAACTCAGACTTTGTTAAATAATTCAATGCCTTTTCAGAGTTTACTTTATTCAAATAAGTGCCGTTATATAAAATTCTGAAAATTGCAGCATACGACTTAACCTTCATGAAATTAGAATTGATGCTTAAATCATTCTTCACATCTAAATTCAATTCATTACTAACCTTCATCACTTCCTCCATTCCTATCGCTTGCATCAACATCAATGTAGCTTTGTTATCAGAATAAGTAATCATTTGAGTAATCAATTCATCTATGCTATACCATTCGCCATGATGCTTCTTAAAACCGTTTCCTTCATCTTCATCAATCTTATCTAACAAAGTAGTATCATACTGAATTTTATTCTCCATAAAAATGGGGTCCAATTCTGAACGTTTTAAAACTGCAATCATTACCGGAATCTTCATTAAACTGGCAGGACTAAATAATTCCTTCTCCTCAATTCCTATCCATAAGCCATTATTCAAATCCCTGAAATAATACGAAATATGAATTTCTGGATTTTTCTTTTTTAAATCACTCAAATATTCATCTAGTTTGGGTCTGAATGTTTTCAGTTCCTTCATATTTAAATTGAGGCCGTCAGTGCATTGAAGCATTGGATTCACCAAGCCAGAAGTTGTTCCGCTTTTAATAGTGCTTGTGCTCTCCTCTTTTTTATCATTCTTGCTTCCAGAACCTGAACCTAGATAATAGCCCAATAGCAAAGAAACAAGTATGATTGCTATTGTAATTATTATAGTCTTGAAATTTTTCATATTTTTCAAAAGTAATTTTCAATTGCATGTAATTGCAAATAGCACCAATTTTAATGCATTTTTAAGCCATCTCATGATTAGTTTTTGGGAACATAAAAGTTTAATTGATTTTGATATTATCATCATCGGTGCAGGAATTTGTGGTTTATCTACAGCTTGCTCTTTGATGGAAAAAAATCCGCAGCTAAAAGTTGCCATTATTGAAAGAGGCATTTTGCCAAGTGGCGCAAGCACCAAAAATGCAGGATTTGCTTGTATTGGCAATCCTACCGAAAACTTAGTTGATATTGATTTAATGGGTGAAGAGAAATTAATTGAACTGGTCTTGAAAAGATTTTCAGGATTGAATAAACTAAGATCTAGATTAGGAGACCAACACATACAATATGAAGCCACAGGCTCGCATGAAGTTATATTCCATCATCAGACATTTGATGATTCACAAGTAAATTATTTAAACCATATTTTGTTTCCCCATTTCAAACAAGATGTATTCGAAAAGTTGGATGATTCACATTCCTATTTTGGTTTCGATAGAAAAAAAGTTCAATCCATTTATAAAAATAAATTAGATGGTCAGATTGATACAGGAATGATGATGAATCATTTTGTTACCTATGCAAATGGTTTGGGAATTAAAATATTTACAGGAACCCAAGTTGAATCATTCCATGAAGAAAACAATTCTATTCAACTTCATCTTCAATCGGCTTTTCAAACGCTAAACTTCAGGGCGCAAAAACTAGCTATTTGCACCAATGCATTTAGTAAAACTTTTTTACCTGATATTGATTTGCAGGCTGGGCGAGGTCAAGTGCTTGTAACAAATGAAATAGCAAACCTTCAGATTAAAGGCACTTATAGTTTTGATGAAGGCTATTTTTACTTCAGAAATATAGGCAACAGAATATTGTTTGGTGGTGGTAGAAATTTAGATTTTAAAACTGAAGAAACCCTCGAATTTGGAATCAACTCCAATATACAAAATGAACTCATCCTCCATTTGAAAAATTGGATTTTACCCAATCAGGAATTTACTATTGATAGACAATGGTCGGGTATCATGGCTTTTGGTGGGGATAAAACACCTTATGTCAAAAAAATCTCTAATAATATTGTTGCAGGTATTCGTATGAATGGCATGGGCGTTGCACTATCTGGTGCAATTGGCGAAGAATTAGCAGAAATGTTGTTGAATTAAGATTTTAATCAGGCTTCATGCTCATGAATGTGCCATTCATTTATAATCCTTATCTTCGCAACCCATGGCACAAAAACCATCCATACCGCAAGGCACAAGAGACTTTGGACCAAAAGAGGTTCAAAGAAGAAAATTCATTTTACAAATTATTGAATCTGTCTTTAAAAAATCAGGCTTCATGCCTTTAGAGACACCTACAATGGAGAACCTCAGTACACTCACCGGAAAATATGGTGATGAGGGTGATCAATTGTTATTCAAAATTCTCAACTCAGGCGACTATTTCAAAAAGTTGATTGAACACAACGAAAAAGGCCTAGGACATGAAGAAATAGATGCTACTTTTCTTCCATCCTTTTCCGGAAAAGTAAGTGATTTAGATGCCAAAAGAAGTCTACCTTTCATCGCAGAAAAAGGATTAAGGTATGATTTAACTGTTCCTTTTGCTCGCTATGTAGTAATGAATAGAAGTCAAATCAGCTTTCCTTTTAAAAGATACCAAATGCAACCTGTATGGAGAGCAGACCGACCACAAAAAGGCCGATACAGAGAATTCTGGCAATGCGATGCCGATGTGGTAGGCAGCAATAGTCTCTTAAATGAAGCCGATTTGATTCGTATTTATGATGAAGTATTTCATTTACTAGGTATTCCTGTTGTCATCAAAATGAATAACCGTAAATTTTTATCGGCACTTGCTGAGGCTTGTGGGGCACCTGAATTAATTGGTGCTATCACCGTTGCCATCGACAAACTTGATAAAATAGGGATTGATAAGGTAACTGAAGAACTGCAAGAAAAAGGACTTTCCAATGGTCAAATTGAAAAAATAAAATCTTATTTATTACTTCCAAAATCAATCGAATCTTTATCAGATCTAGCTTCCATTTGTAACAATAACAATGAATACATAAAGGGCTTGGAGGAAGTCAATACGATAATTGATTTTACTGGTCATGATTTATACAATCAATTGGAATTAGACTTTAGTCTTGCTAGAGGTTTGAGTTATTATACAGGAGCCATATTTGAGGTGCAAGCAATCAATGGAAGTTTAAGATCGAGTATTGGTGGTGGAGGTAGATATGATAACCTCACTGGCATTTTTGGATTACCTGATGTTTCTGGTGTGGGTATATCATTTGGACTAGACAGAATCTATGATGTAATGGAAGAAGCTTCTTTGTTTCCGGATACCATTAGAAACTCTCCAACAAAAATTATCTTTTGTCATTTTGATGAAAAAGGCAGAAAGTATGCCATTGAAACTTGCCTCAAAATTAGAAAAGAAAATATAGCAGCAGAGGTTTATCCAGATATCACAAAAAAAATTGGCAAACAGCTAGACTATGCCAATTCATTAGGAATTCCTTTTGTTGCTATCATTGGTGAAGATGAAATGAGAGACCAAATTTTTAGTTTAAAAAATCTTCAAAGCGGCATTCAGCAAAAAGTAAGTTTAACAGAATTAATTCAAACAATTCAATCCTAAAATGAATTCAACTTTTGAAATCAATCAGTCATTAAGTTTAGCTGATATTGATACCATCATCAAACAAAATAAATCATTGAAATTGTCTGAAGAGGCAAAATCAAGAATCATCAAATGCCGCTCTTATCTCGATAAAAAAATGGAGAACAATGAGCAAGCTTTTTATGGTATCAATACTGGATTTGGTTCATTATGTAACACAAAAATATCGGATAAAGAATTAAATCAGTTACAAGAAAACTTGTTGTTATCGCATGCTTGTGGTACAGGAGATGAAGTACCTACAGAGATTGTAAAAATCATGCTTTTGTTGAAAGTACAATCACTAGCATTTGGTTACAGTGGTGTGCAATTACAAACTGTAGAAACCTTAATTCAATTCTTTAATCTAAATATTCTACCTGTTGTTTACGAACAAGGTTCACTTGGAGCTTCTGGAGACTTGGCTCCACTTGCGCATTTGTGTATACCTTTATTTGGTAAAGGAATGGTTTGGGTTGATGGAAAAAAAATTCCTTCATCAGAAGCACTTTTAAAATTCCATATCCCCTCGGTTAAACTACAATCAAAAGAAGGATTGGCTTTAATCAATGGTACTCAATTCATGTCGTCTTATGCAAGTTATATTCTATTAAAAGCCATTCAGTATTTACCGTTAATCAATCGCATAGCAGCCCTCTCACTAGATGCATTTGATGGAAGAATAGAACCATTTACTGATGCCCTTCATCAAATCAGACCTCATGCAGGACAAATAGAAACTTCAACTCAAATGAGAAGCTATTTAGAAGGTAGTGAAATGATAAAAAGAACTAAAGCACATGTTCAAGATCCATATGCATTCAGATGCATTCCTCAAGTGCATGGTGCTTCCTATGATACTGTGAAATATGTGCAATCTGTAGTTGAAACAGAAATACAATCTGTAACAGATAATCCCAATGTTTTTCCTGATGAAGATTTAATTATCTCAGGTGGAAATTTTCATGGCCAACCTTTGGCTTTGACAATGGATTTTCTTGCTATTGCTTTGGCAGAATTAGGAAGCATTTCTGAAAGAAGAACCTATCAATTGATTGCCGGCTTAAGAGAATTACCTGCATTTTTAACTGGCAATCCTGGTTTGAATTCAGGATTTATGATTCCTCAATACACCGCCGCTTCAATTGTTAGTCAGAATAAACAATTATGTTCTCCTGCAAGTGTAGATAGTATTGTGAGCAGCAACGGTCAAGAAGACCATGTATCGATGGGAGCAAATGCTGCTACCAAGTGTTTAAGGGTTTTGAAAAATTTGGAAAGGATCATCGCTATTGAACTGATGAATGCAGCACAAGCATTTGAATTCAGAAGACCTACCAAAACTTCACCCATTCTTGAAGAACTCTTAGCATCGTATAGAAAACAGGTGAGCAAATTAGAAAACGACAGGTATTTGCACGAAGACATTGAACAAAGTATTTTATTCATCCAACAATTATAATTTCATGGAATTACTCAATCATCCCGATATCAACGAATTAATCGAAATTGCCATTCGTGAAGATGTGGGAGACGGCGATCACAGCTCATTGGCTTGCATTCCTGCAGACCAACAAGGCCAAGCTTATTGCATTGCAAAAGAATCGGGTATCATAGCTGGTATTGAATTAGCAAAAAAGATATTTCATCGCATCGACCCTCATCTTGTATATGAAGCCCACCTGAAAGATGGAGATGAAATACAAATTGGAACACGGGTGTTTGATGTAAAAGGTTCAGACATTAGTATCCTTACTGCAGAAAGATTGGTCTTAAATTTTATGCAAAGGTTGAGTGGCATAGCAAGTCAGAGTAAAAAAATAAGTCTCATTTTAAAAGACTATAAAACCACCATACTTGATACCAGGAAAACAACTCCGGGAATGAGATTGCTAGAAAAATGGGCAGTTAAAACCGGTGGCTGTAGCAATCATAGAATGGGATTATATGATATGGTGATGTTAAAAGATAACCATATTGATTTTGCAGGTGGCATCAAACAAGCCATTCAAAAAACAAATGAATATCTTCAAAATAAAGGCCTCAATCTTGATATTGAAATTGAAACAAGAAGCCTTGATGAAGTAAAAGAGGTTTTGGAATTTGGTGGCGTAAAAAGAATTATGTTAGATAATTTTAGTCCTGAATTACTCAAAGAAGCCATTCAACTCATCAATGGTCAATATGAAACAGAAGCTTCCGGCGGTATCACACTTTCAACTATTGAAAAATATGCCGAATCTGGAGTTGACTTTATCTCAGTTGGAGCCTTAACTCACAGCTCAAAAAGTATCGACTTGAGTATGAGGGTATTACAAAAGTAAAACTTTGAAAATCCAATAATTTTTAACAGAAGAAACTAGTTGCATTTTTGATTTTTTTGCACATATTTGTATTGAACAAAAATTTAAACAAACCCATACAAATGAAAAACAACTTACTTAAAGGACTTGCGTTTGCATCTGTTCTAACATTAAGCTTAGGCGCATGTAAAAAATCATCGTCTTCAGAAGGTAGCAATAACACACCTGGAAATTCAATCGAAGTTCCAAGAGTTGCGCATTCAGTAGTTAACAAAGTTACAGGTACTCTTTGTCCGCCATGTGGTGGATGGGGTTGGGATGCTTTCGAAGAATTGATCGCTACCAACAAAGGTAAAGCTTACTTCGTAGGTACTTACAGCCAAAACTTTGTGGCTAAAGAATTAATTACTCAAATTGCTTCAGATTGGGATACTTATTGGGGAATTACTGGTTACCCAACTTTCTGTGCGAACTTCACGCCTCAGTTATCTAGAAGTTCTTCTGGTGTGAATGTTACAAATGAAAAGAAAATGTGTAATGATGCAGTTACAGCTCATGTTGGTAAAGCGCCAATTGCAAATACTGCATTCAACGTAACTTGGGCAGAAGAAGCTGGTTGGTACAAAGTAACAGTAACTACCAATACAAAATTCTTCGAAGCTACTTCTGGAACTTACCATTTAGGTGTTTACATCATTGAAGACAAAGTAAAAGCTGGACAAGCTGGACATACTCCTTCAACAAATGTATCACATCACTATGTTTTGAAACAATCAATGGATGAAATCACTAACAAATCATTTGGTGATGTAGTTGCAGAAGGTGATATCGAAGCGAATAAAGTTGTAAGCAAAACTTACACAACTTATTTACCTTTAACAACTGTGAAAGAAAACGTTTCTATCTTAACCATGATCAACAAAAAGAATGGTTCTAAATGGGAATTCGTTAATGCTTACTCAGATCAAAAATAATTTCCTATAAAAGGGAAAAAAGCCGGCTTCAATTGGAGCCGGCTTTTTTTATGTCTTCAATCCAATAATTCATCACATATTGTTTATGTTTGAAAAGCATGTGGCAGGTTTATTTAAAAGGATTTCGGATGTACCTTCAATTAGAAAGGTCTTTATTAAAAAATAGCATAGAGGCTTACTTGCATGATGTGGAATTACTAGCTCAATTCATGCTATTAGAATACCCTGATACTTCACCTACACATTGTACTTTAGCTCAGCTCAGACATTTCATAAAATACCTAAATGAAATACCTCTACAAGCTAGCTCACAAGCAAGAATTTTGTCGGGTATCAAAGCCTTCTTTTTGTATTTGGTTTTAGAAGATGAAATCAAACAGAGTCCAGCTGAATTGCTGCAAGCTCCCAAGCTTACGAGAAAACTACCTGATGTACTTGAAACACATGAAATAGATTTAATGGCTGAATCTATTGATACGCTTAAATCAGAAGGATTACGCAATAGAGCGATTCTTGAAACCATGTTCAGTTGCGGATTACGTGTATCTGAAACTTGTAATCTCAAAATATCGCATATTTATCAAGACGAACAATTCATAAGAGTAATAGGAAAAGGCGATAAAGAAAGATTGGTTCCAATTGGTAAAGTAGCATTACAGTTTATCAATTATTACCTGCAAGATGTCCGGATGCACCAAGAAGCTAAACCAGGAAATGCCGATATTCTCTTTTTAAACAGAAGATGCAGCAAATTAAGTAGGGTGATGATCTTTTATATTTTGAAAGACCTTGCCAAAGCCGCAGGGATAAAAAAAACGATTAGCCCCCATACTTTAAGACATTCATTTGCCAGTTCCTTAGTTGAGGCTGGGGCTGATTTAAGAGCTGTTCAACAAATGCTAGGGCATGAAAGTATCACTACCACCGAAATCTATACCCATATAGATCGAGCTTACTTGCATGATACCATTTTACAATTTCATCCAAGGGCAAAGAAATAGTTTCCTTATTGTGAAGTCTTTTAATTTGAAATTAAACTAATTGGATAAAATGCTCTTTTACATCCCTACTTCATCAACATGAGATTTTCCTTGTAAATAAAATAATGCTTCATTTTTTCCAAGCCATTTCTTGAGTGTATTCAAATCGTTGATTGAGTTCATCTTGAATCATTTCAATCAAGACTAAATCTTCTAATTTATTTCCATCTAAGTTCAACTGGTGATTAATAAAATCAACAGATTAGTTCAGTTATGCTAGCGCGTTAATAAAATAAGAAAAACTCTGTTCTCACCTAATATCCTCTGCCATACTTTAGGTATTTTTACCTTTTCTCAAATTTGGATAAAACGAATTAACAATAACACTTCGTGAAATTAATTGGATTTAAAAACCAATCAATCTTTTCAAGGTTAATCTTTTCATGAAAGGCATCAAAAAGGAAAATCTTCCCTTCAAAATTTGTCCGGTTTGCTCCAAGCCTTTTTCTTGGCGGAAGAAATGGGAGAAAAACTGGAATGAAGTAAAATTTTGTAGTGATAAATGCCGAATGAACAAACATGAAAAAGCCCTATAAAAAAAGTCTAGTATGGTTCTCTAACAACTTGCGTACCCTATCAAATCAAGTCATTCAAGATGCTACTCGATTGAGTGAGGCTGTACTTTTTGTTTATGTTTTTGATAGCCGCCTAGAAGAAAAAAACAAATGGGATCTCGTACCAATGGGACCATTCAGAAAACAACACCTCATAGATGCCATTACCGACTTCAAACAACAACTCTACCAAATTGGAATTGACTTACAAGTTTACAATGGCGACCCAACATTACTTTTACCCGAAATTTGCAAACGAAACAAAATAGAAAAAATATTCAAACACTCTGATTATGGATTCAATGAAATCAATGACAATTGTATCATATCCAAAAGCAGTGGAATCGATATACATTATTGCGATGACAATTATTTGATTCCAATAAATGAATTAGGTTTCCCCCTCAAAAACTTGCCTGATGTTTTTACTCAATTCAGAATTAAAATAGAAAAAAACATACCCTTATTTGATGAACTCAATCCCATTCAAGTCCTAGATTGTGAAGTTCTGAGAGATGAATACCAAGATTACCCAACATTACCTCTATCAGAATTTAAAAACAAATTGAATGGAGAAACCATTGCTATTTCACACCTAAAAAAATACATCGAGGAAGGACATGCAAGACATTACAAGGAAACGCGAAATGGCCTCATTCAATTTTCAGACTCTACCAAACTTTCTCCATTTCTTTCAATGGGTTGTTTGAATGCAAAAACTGTGATGTACCATATCAGAAAACATGAAAATGAATTCGGTGCAAATGAATCAACTTATTGGATTTGGTTTGAATTGTTATGGAGAGATTATTTTAGAAACATTGCAGCAAAATTTGGGAATAAAATCTTCTTGAAAAATGGCATCAAACAGCAACAAAATAAAAAGAAATTTGACTTGAATCTATTCCATCAATGGACAGAAGGAGAAACGGGTGAACCCTTTGTAGATGCGAACATGAAAGAACTTTTACAAACAGGTTGGATGAGCAATAGAGGAAGACAAAATGTGGCTTCATTTTGGATACATGATTATCATATGGACTGGAGACCAGCTGCCGCTTGGTTTGAGCAACAATTGATAGATTATGATGTCTATTCAAATTATGGAAATTGGATTTACCTTGCTGGCATCGGAAACGATCCTAGACCTAATAGAAAATTCAATATCCAAAAGCAGGCTGAACAATATGACCCACAAGCTGAATACAGGAGAAAATGGCTAAAAACATAAAAATAGCAGGCATAGATTATGGTAGTAAACTTGCAGGTACCACAGCCATCGCAATGTTAGATGAAAAGAGAAATTTCAGTTTCATTCAATCTCAAAAAAATGAAGATGCAGATGAAATGATTCTGCAAATGCTCCACACTTTTCAACCAGATTTAATTGCTTTGG
>JBMLPO010000201.1:0-22731 GCA_049242065.1 Bacteroidia bacterium | reverse complement strand
CAAAACAGGTTTTTGCGGCCTGTTCACAAGCTTCAAACGAGGCAGTATTCACTTTAGAAAAGAAGGCTTGTGCACCCGAATCTTTAATTTGTTGAACGGCCTGCGCCCCTTTTTCTTCTTGAACATCCCATATAACAATCAGGGCTCCTTCTGAAGCAAATCTTTTGGCGGTCTCAAATCCAATTCCCGAAGCACCTCCGGTAATAATAGCTACTTTATCTTTTAAAATATTCATGTGAAAAAAATGACGCGGCGAATCAACAACTTTTTTATGTTATCTGCATGCGTTTTTCTGAGAAGTTTTCAAGATTTCAGAAAAAATTAAACACATTGCCAACTTGTTTGATAAATGAAAATTTGAATCCTCCCTTTGAAATCTTTTTATCTATTTTTTTTTAATCTTTTCTGTTCCATATTTCCTTTTGCATTGCCCCTAAAATTTAGAGGCTTGGCTTAGCATGAAGCTGAAAAGAAAAATGAATATTTAACTGCGAAAAATTCGCTTGGAATAAACAATACGAATAGAAAGTATTATCTTGTTGGTGCTATGAAATTTTTCAGACCCCATACACCAGCTATTTGCTTTCTTGTATTGCTCTTCAACATTTTTATCTCTTGTAAAAGGGACGCTAAAGTTTCCATAGGTAAACTCAATGAAGGGTTTTATCAATTGGAGATTTTAGAACGTTATGAATATCCACCAGATTCAAGCGATTACCAAAAAAAGTCGCTGAAAGACGCTCAGTTTTATCATCAAACCCCATTTTTCATTACCAAATCTTTGAAATCGAATCATTATACAGCTTGCGTAACCGAAAACGGCGTATTCTATGAAGGATGTGATCTATTTAATTGCAAAATAGATGTGATTTATGTAAACGATGATTCTGTTTATTTTCAAAATCCCCCTTGTAGGATAGTGGGTAACAAAGACGATTTTGTTCCAAAAGAGCCATTTGGCCCTGAATTTTTTGTTGACTCAAGCATTCAATACCAAGTTAAATTTTCGGGATTACAACTCAGTAAAAAACTTGATTTAACGGGCACTTGGAAAGAACTCGTAGCCTGTAAATACATTTCTAAAATCAACGGAATAGATCAAATAGACTCGGTAGTTAACAAAAACCTATATGTAAAATTCAGGTTGAAATTCGTAAAAAGCATATAAACAAAAGGCTGCATGGTGATATTCCATACAGCCTTTTTCGTAAATAAATTGTTTAGTTTTTCGAAGCTAAGTGAAATTTCTTTTCGCTGATCATTTCACCATTCAGGAACAATCTTAAAGCATAAGAACCTTGTTTAAACTCCTCGGTTTTAAAGTCGATTTTCTGTTGGTGTTTGCCCTTAGTCATGATTTTATTTTTGATTAAATCACTGGCTTTGTTGTTTTCAGGATCATACAAAATCAAAGAAACTTTTCCGCTTTGTGGTAAATCGAACTGGTGATTGTGTTTTACTTGGTAAACAACTTTCTTCTCTGCTGGAGCAGCGATTGCCTCAGGTTCGTTCATTGCTACAATTTCAGGTTTTGCTTTGTTCTCTGAAGGAAATTCAGGCATCTCACTAATAACAGACTGTTCTTTTTGTTTTTGTGAGATTGGCTTCACCTTTCTATTATCTAAACCGCGAATGGTTTTGGTATCATCTGTTGCTTCGTTCACTCCAATTTTAGTGAAAATTTCCTTCCATTGTTCGTTTCTGTTCCAGTCTTTTACTCCCATGTTTGCAATTGATTCATGGTCGCTGATAACATAAATGGCTTCTTGCACACCCTCTCTGTCCCACAAGCCGTTCTTTTCTATTTCAAGAGCAAGGTTTTGTAAGTCTTTATCGGCCATTTTACCAATACTAAATTGGTCGTTGGCTTTTGGTTTGGCATCAAACTTTTCGCAACCCAGAGAGAATATATCTTTGATTACAGTTGCAAAAGGAGGAACGCGTACATATTCAGTTTTAGTAACCAATACATCGCGGGTTGATGATTCGTAAGCAATAAACCTGCGACCGGCTTCAACCTTGATAGCAATAGTAAAAGGAAGCGTATTTCTGATTTGTAAATTGGCTTGCTGATAAGCAGCTTCATGACCGACAACCTTGATACTGATTGCTCTGTTTTTGAAAGCTTCATTCAAGTTCATTAATACTTCGGCATTCGAAATTTTTGGAGAAAAGGCGGCTAACATGAGCCCGCATAACACTACACTTCTCATAGCTTAAAGGGTTTAAGGGTGAATAATGAGGAAAGTGTAGATTTACTTATTGCATAGATTTTTGTTTGATGTTTTTTAAAACGAGTAAGGATGATTTTAGTATAATTATGGTTTGGTTTTTTATTTTATTGTGACTAAAGAATTCGTTTTCAGTTGAATAAATTTCAAAATAGCTGTCTTTATTTATTAATGATTAACTGTTTCTTCTTACAAGTAAGAATGATTCAGCTGAAGCCTTTCGTTTTCTTATCCTTACTTTTTAGGCAAAATCAAGCAAAAGCCTTTCATCATCGAAGGCGCTTTTAAGCTACTGGCCGCTGGCATCTGGCTACTGGCTAAGATTTGTGAGGTTATAAACTTGGCGTTTCTAAAGAAACATCACATCAAACACATTGATTCATACATAACAAATTATCTTAGAAAATCTCGTGTGATTTTATCGAAATTAATAGCCAAAAGTTAGTTGCCAATGCAAAGGTGTTTTCAATCGGCACGCGCTACCGATGATGAGGGGATTCGTTTTAATTATCGATTTTGTTTTTCAATTAGCTCCCCTTCATAGTAAGATTTATGTCCCGTAGGGACTCTCTACTGGTTGAACGTTTGTAATGAAAGAAAAACAAGCCCCGTAGGGGGCTTAATTAAAATGGATTTGTGATGCTCAACGTAATTTAGGCTTTTACATGAAGGCCAAGAGCAAATAGCAAATCGCCAATAGCTTGCATATCTCGCTACTGGCTAAGATTTGTGAGGTTATAAACTTGGCGTTTCTAAAGAAACATCAGATCAAACACATTGATTCATACATAACAAATTATCTTAGAAAATCTCGTGTGATTTTATCGAAATTAATAGCCAAAAGTTAGTTGCCAATGCAAAGGTGTTTTCAATCGGTACGCGCTGCCGATGATAAGGCATTCTGCCAGTTGAAATAGCATAGTTTCTTTCAAGATTTTTTTATGTGCTAATAGAAACATTTGTAGCACGAATTATTATCAGGCTTTAAGTCCCGCAGCGACCCCATACCAACATCATACTACATTCCCGCAACAACCCCTACCGGCAGCATCCCCTAGTCCCGTAGGGACCCCATACCGGTTGCACGTTTGTAATGAAAGAAAATCAAGCCCCGTAGGGGCTTAATTAAAAGGATTTGTGATGCTCAACGTAATTTAGGCTTTTACATGAAGGCCAAAAGCAAATGGCAAATCGCCAATGTTATAAAGACAATTTACTCCAACTCCAATCGAAAGCCAGAGGCTATATGCCAGCTACTTAACTACCGAACCCGGTTCAATATCATTCTCCGGACCTACACTAAAAAGCTTGCCGAAGTCGTTTCCTGCCATTAACAACATTCCTTGAGATTCGATTCCCCTGATTTTTCTTGGTGCTAAATTGGCAACAACGGTTACTAATTTACCTACCAATTCTTCGGGTTTATAATACTCAGCTATGCCCGATAAAATGGTTCTTTTTTCAAAACCCAAATCAACCGTTAACTTCAGTAATTTATCGGCTTTAGGAACTCTTTCTGCTTCTAGTACTTTTCCTACTCTTAAATCAATTTTCTCAAAATCCTCGTAGGCAATATCCGATTTCACTTCTTGCAAACTGCTTGCTTTAGGTTGTTCTACCTGTGATGCTTTGATGCCGCTCAATCGGTTTAATTGCTGCTCAATCTCTGCGTCTTCAACTGGTTTATAAAGAATTTCAGCTACACCTAAATTCGCTCCTGTATTGATTATTTCTGCTTGATTCAACAAATGCCAAGAGAAGTTTTCCAAATTTAAAATAGCTGCTAATTTCTTAGCGGTATGTGGCAAAAACACCTGAGCCGATACTGCCAATTTCGCGCATACTTGAATGGCTGCAAACATGATAGCTTTTACACTTTCTTCATCTGTTTTTACCAATTTCCAAGGTTCTGTTTCAGCTAAAAATTTATTCCCAGCTCTGGCAATATTCATCCATTCAGATTGTGCATCTCTCAGTTTAACTTGAGATAACAACTCATTCATTTTTTGGATACTCTGTTCTACATCTCTCTCTAAATTGGCTTTGGCTACAAGTAGTTTTTCATCCTTCAGAGCTGGATTTTCTGGAACAACTCCGCTATAATATTTCTGAGCCAATACTGCTACTCGGTTTACAAAATTCCCGAAAATGCTGACCAATTCACTGTTCACTCTGGTTTGGTAATCCTTCCAAGTAAATTCTGAATCCTTTGTTTCTGGTGAAATAGAACTTAATACATACCTCAATTCATCTTGACGACCCGGGAAATCATTCAAGTACTCATGTAACCAAACAGCCCAGTTTCTGCTGGTTGAAATTTTATCTCCTTCTAAATTTAAAAACTCGTTAGCAGGCACATTCACTGGCAAATTATATTGGCCATGAGTCATCAGCATCATTGGGAAAATAATAGCATGAAAAACAATATTGTCTTTTCCTATAAAATGAACCAAGGATGTTTCTTCATTTTGCCAATAATTTTTCCAAGCATCTGGATTTCCTTTTTGGGCAAAATACTCTTTAGTAGCGCTGATATAGCCTATAGGTGCATCAAACCAAACATACAAAACTTTTCCTTCTGCATCAGGCAATGGAACTGGCACACCCCAATCTAAGTCGCGCGTCATGGCTCTCGATTGTAGCCCATCGTTTAGCCAGCTAGCACATTGTCCTTTGATATTGCTTTTCCAGTTTTCGAAACGTTTGATGTATTCTTGAAAATCTGATGAGGCTTGGATTTCACCCATTGGTAAAAACCAGTTTTTGGTTTCTTTTAATACGGGTATATTTCCACTTAAAGCAGAACGCGGATTGATTAAATCAGTAGGACTTAATGAAGTACCACATTTTTCGCACTGATCGCCGTAAGCATTAGGATTGCCGCATCTTGGACAAGTTCCGGTAATGTATCTATCGGCTAAAAACTGATTGGCCTCTTCATCGAAATATTGACGGGTAATTTCTTCTTTGAAAACACCTTTATCGTATAAGTTTTTAAAAAATTCCTGTGCGGTATGATGATGGGTTTCAGAGCTGGTTCTTCCATAATAAGAAAACTCGATTCCAAAATTTTTGAACGCATCTTGCATGATTCCATGGTATTTGTCAACTACCTGCTGAGGAGTAATGCCTTCTTTTTTTGCTTTGATGGTAATGGGAACTCCATGTTCATCACTTCCACAAATAAAAACCACATCATGGCCCAATGCTTTTAGGTAACGCACATAAATATCAGCAGGCAAATAACAACCCGCTAAATGTCCAATATGCACAGGACCATTTGCGTAGGGCAAAGCTGCTGTAACCAAGTATCTTTTAGAATCAGTCATAAGGCTTCAAAAATAAGGACTTCGGGGGAATTATTTCGGAAGAAATCCAAACATCAAATTTTGAAAAGGTTTGAATTTAATGTACTGAATTTATTTGTTAAGGATTGTATGGAATAAGAAAACAGAATTGTTTAAAAAGATTAAGAGTAATCTAAGAAAGAATGATTGATTTATTTATTATATTCGATTTAATGAAACAACCTTAAAATCATGCGCTTATGAAACATTTTTTTACCCAAGTTTTGATTATCGTACTATTCGCGATTTTTCAACCAAACCAATCATTTGCCAATAAAATTTTAGGGGGCAAAATTGACTATACTGTTTTCAGTCGTAATAGAGATAGCGTAACAATTATCATAACTTTATTTGAGGAATGTGGGCCAAATCCTATATGCAATTGCAACAGCACAACTTGTCAAATTCAAGGAGATGTTAGGGGAGCTGGTGGAAATTATGCTGGACAAAATTATGGTAGTTTTACATTGAATTCAGTGCCAATTATAGGAGGTGGTGAATTAAGAGATGTTTGTCAAAACTACCAAACAAACTGTATTCCATGTGGTTCGCCAAATGCGGGTCCTGGCTCATTGAATGGTGTTAAGGAACTTAGGTTTGTTGGCATATTAAACTTAAATCGTTTTCCTGATTCTTTATGTGGTTTTACTGTTAGTTATTCAGCATGTTGTCGAGACTCTTCCATTCAGGTTTTTAAAAATGCATCCAACACAAATTTTTATACTGAATTAAATCTTAGTAGGTGTGGTGAATACACATCTGGTTATAATACAGAAGCGAGTCCTGTTTTTAAAGTTTGTGCAGGTACAAAAACCACCATTCCGTTATTTCGATTTACAACATCTCCCAACTTTTCATCCATTTTTAAATTGGGTAAAATAAAATCAAGCCAAAATAATTATGTAGAATACAATGGTAATTTTAGTGAGTTAAATCCATTTCCAAGGGCTGAATATCCGGCTCCAATTGATTTAAGCAGGGGCTATTTGGAATTCACTCCTGTTGGAAGTTTTACTGCTCCAGTTTCAATTGATAAATATCAGTTGAAGGTAGTAAATGGGCAGACAATAATTAGAGATTCAACAAGAATTGAATTTACCATTCAATCTGTTAATTGTCCGGCTAATAATGTTCCAATCATTAGAGTTTATGATGGTTGGGGAAATCCATTGAATGGAAATGCTAACCCGATTGATACTGTTTGTAATGGATTGGAGTTGTGTAGAATTTATAGCGCTTATGATGCAGACCCAAATGACACCACTTATTTCACTAAAATTGGAATGGGTTCATTTGGTGAATCCAATAACTTTACAAGATTATATGATGCAACAACAAGGCATATTAACGGTCCTAGGTTTGATTCAATAAAAGTTTGCTGGAATGAATTGGGTACCCTTAATAACCTACCATTATTTTATTCATTGTTTTCAAATGATGGGCGATGTCCTATCCCAGGAAAATCAAATTTTGGTGGCAAAATTCTTTTTGATTATTTGGGTGATGTTAGCCTAAACAAAACAATGAATGGCATAAAAACAGCGAATCTGGATTATTATGTCAGTCAAAATAATCAAATCAATAAAAACCAAAGTATTTGGAAAATAGAAAGCAGACCTGGCAGTGATAGTTTTATAACCATAATTGGGAGTACAATTAACAATTATGTTTTTCCTGATAGCGGTTTATACAAAATCAAAATTGGTATACAAATGACCTGTGGAACAATTTGGGTTCAAAAAGAAATTTATATAAGCCCAATTTTTGCAAGCATAAGCGATACAAAATACACAAGTTGCAATACATCAAATGATGGAAGAATTGAAATTTCAGGAACCTCCATGTTTCTTCCCGTTACCTACAGTATCAATGATTCTACCTACCAAAGCTCTGGTGTTTTTAATAATCTTGAAAGAGGCCATTATGTTATCAAAATAAAAGACGCATTGAACAACATTGAATCAATTAGTACAAATATCTATTCAATGAATAAAGTCCTACAGGTTTCCCTTTCAAATTATATTCCCAATAAATGCAAAGAGGATTCAATTGCTACTTTTAGTATTCAAACAATCAATGGCACAGGTCCATTGATGTATCGTGTTGATTCGGTTGGTTTATTTAGCCAGAACAACGTTTATAGTGGATTAAAAAACGGCTCCTATATAGTGGAAGTGAAAGACTCTGTTAACTGTTATGCATCAAGTAAATTTACTGTTGCTTCTAACTCAAATATAAAGGGATTTGCTTGGAATATTAAACCCGTTGAATGTTATGGAGATTCAAATGGAAGCATGAGTTTAGGAGCTAGTGGTCAATTTATAAAAACTTGGTATAAGGTTGATACATCTAGTTTCCAAAACAAAACTATTTATGATGGTTTGAAAAAAGGAGTTTACCAAATTCAGGTAAAAGATAGTTTAAATTGCTTAGACCGGTTTGTGGTTGAAATACCTGGTTCCGATAGCACTTTAAGCCTAAACTTCGACAACAAACAACCTGCCTGTTTTGAATTTAATAAAGGAGAAATCAAATTGGTTATAAAAGGGGGAACAGCTCCTTTTACAATCTACAAAAACCAGTACCCAGAACCAACATTTGATCAAACATTTACAAACTTAAATCCGGGTAATTATCTGTTTACAATTACCGATAAAAACAATTGTTCCATCACCAAAAATACGACCATTCAACAGGCGCCTCCAAAACTGAATGTATTAAGCGAAATTGATCATGTATCGTGCAAAGAGAAAAATATTGGACGTATTTTTATCATTCCAGATGGTGGAGTTGGGCCTTATATGTACAAACTGAATTTAGATACTTTTTCAAATCGTCGTGAATACACAAATCTCAATGCAGGTAAATATTTCATTTCAATAAAAGACAATAAAGGCTGCATTAAAATTGAGGAAGTTTATATTAATGAACCAGTCAAAATGAATCTCAGTTTTGTGAATACCGCAGAGTCTTGTAATGGTGCCAAAAATGGAACTTCTGTAGTTAGTGTATCAGATGGGGTAGCTCCATTTACATATATGTGGAATGGCAAATCATCACCCAACTTATTATTCAATAACAATTTAGGTGAAGGATATGCTAAACTAAAAGTTACTGATTCAAGAGAATGTATCATTGAAGATTCAACTTATATAAGAAGATTAAAACCCATTGAAAACAATGGAAAAATTTGTGCAATATCTGTAGATCCTTTGATAGGAAAGAATATCATTTACGTTACAAAAAGCAACGACTCTGCTGTAAATACTTTTGACATCTACTCAAGAAAAAACCTCAATTCTCCTTTTGAATACTTGGCAAGTTTATATAGTGGTATGAATAACTATGCACATTTTGGCGGTTTACAAACTAGCGGTTTTACAGATTATTATTATGTGCAAGCAAGAGATTTATGTGGCAATAAAACACCTTATAGCAGTGGACTTAACGGCATCAACTTATCTATCACAAAAGCAGGAAACACTCAATTACTTAGTTGGAAAGTTCCAATAGGTTTTCCTGAATCAGACGGATTTAAGGTTTATGAAAAAACAGGAAACAATCCCTACCAAATCATTGCCAATTTAGGTTCACAGGTTCAAGAGTTTAGCATTCCTATTCAGTCAAACTTCCAAAAACAATTCATGGTAGAAATGGTAAGTAATTTGTTATGTGAACCAAATATGAAACTATACTCAAATGAGGTTTTTATAAATGCAAATTCATTGGAAGAAAACCAAAAGGTTCAGAGATTTGAGGTATATCCGAATCCGAGTTCAGGCACATTTAAAATAAGTGAGAATGCTAAACAAAATCAGATAATAGGGCTTGAAGTTTATCAATCAAATGGAAAACTAATCAAATCATTCAATCTGTTATATCATTCAATAGAAACAGAATACGATGTGTCTGATTTGAGCACAGGTGTTTACTATTTGAACATAACTACACAAAACAAGGAACATCAAAATATTCCATTATTCATTAATCATAAATAATGATGTAAAATTGCTCATCAATTATTTGTAGTCATGGATAAATTCGAAGAAAAACAAAGATTTACGCAATGGTGGTTATGGTTGATTTTATTGGCCGTTTGCAGCATCCCCTATGTGCCCATCATGATGGGATTAGATACACAAACTGATCAGTGGCTTGGCTTGTTGGCAATGAGCATTTTGCTTTTCTTTATTGTAGGATTGTTGTTTCTGATTCAACTTAAGACAAAAGTTGATGAGGTAGGAATTCATTATCAATTCATCCCTTTTCATTTCAAACAAAAGACCATTCTTTGGCAGGAAATTAAATCAGCAGAAGTAAGAAAATATGAACCTCTAAAAGAATATGGGGGATGGGGAATAAAAGGATATAGTAAGAAAAATAGGGCTTATAATGTAAAAGGCAATATGGGTTTACAAATAGTACTGAAAACCGGAGATAAAATACTCTTTGGAACCCAGAAGGAGGAAGAGTTGAGGAGCTTTCTAAAATCAAATAAAAAGCAAAACAAAAAGTAAGTAGAGTTACCTCTTTCGAAATTAAATTAGAAAGCGTACTGTGTTTATATCACTACAACTGAGGCAGCTTTACCGGCAATAAATCCTGTAGTCCATGCTGCCTGAAAATTGAATCCGCCAGTGATTCCGTCAATATCAAGCACCTCACCAGCAAAATGTAAACCTTTCATGCGTTTGCTTTCCATGGTTTTGAAATCTACATCATCTAAATGAATTCCACCACAAGTAACAAACTCTTCTTTGAAGGTTGTTTTACCTTTCACCTGATAGGTGTCGTACATCAAACAACGTATGAGTTGATTTACTTGGTCTTTGCTGATTTCCGCCCAATTAGCATGTCCATCCATACCAGCCTTTTCCATGAGGTATGCACTTAATCTTTTGGGCATCACAAATGGAAACAAACTCGCTACCTGTTTGGATGGGTTGGCAGCTTTTAAGTTCATGAGTTCTTGGCGAACCGCATCCTCCTTTTTTCCTTCCAGCCAATTGATTTCAACTTCAAAATCATACTCTTTTTCTGCCAAGTATTTGGCTCCAAAAGATGATGCTTTTAAAACCGCAGGACCACTTAAACCCCAGTGCGTAATTAAAACAGGACCTGTAGTTTCCAGCTTTGAATTCAATATTCTTACTCTTGCAGGATTCATGCTGATTCCTGTTAATTCGGCTAATTTTTGGTCTTGAATGTTAAAAGTAAACAAAGAAGGAACAGGGGTTTCTATGCGATGCCCTAATTCTTTTAACCATTGCAAACCTTCTGCCTTAGGACTTCCACCGGTTGCAACGATTACTTTCTTACAAGGAATTTTATCACCATTGTCTAAGTAAACCTCAAAACCACCGTGGAAACTTGGAACAATCTTACGAACTGCTGTTTCCAGTTTAATTTGCACTTTGGCTTTTTTGGCCTCTTTTTCGAGGCAATCTATGATGGTTTGAGAATCATCAGTAGTTGGGAACATTCTGCCATCTGGCTCTGTTTTCAATTTCACTTTTCTCGATTCAAACCACTCAACAGTGTCTTTAGGTTGAAAACGACTGAAAGCACTTTTCATTTGTTTTTCACCGCGCGGATAGCTTTGTGAAAGCTGTTTTAAATCGAAACAGGCATGCGTAACATTACAACGACCACCGCCCGAAACTTTTACTTTCTGCAGGGTTTTCGAAGATTTTTCCAGAAGAATAACCTCCAGGTTTTCGTTTGATTGTGCGCAGGTGATGGCTGCAAAATATCCGGCAGCTCCACCTCCAATTACAAGTACTTTGTTCGACACAGGACTTATTATTAAAGGATTTTGACCTGCAAAGATAGCATAAGAGCCCTTCATTTCTAAATATTTCCCCAAAAACGACAATTCAAAGTGGTGTAAATCGAAAAAAATGAAAAAGCTGCATTTTCAACTTTTCTTTATTTGGCGGCTTATGCAAAATCATTTATGTTTGCCTGTTAGGCTTCGGCCTGCATTAAAGGCATCCTTTGAAAATAGTTGTTTGAACTTTTATTTGATGGGGGTGTAATGATGAATCGAACAATTTTTGTTTTTGAAATGAATAAATACAATCAGTTTAACAATGTGCTGGGCTGGATTCTCTTCGTAGTTTCCCTTGCCACCTACACACTTACCCTTGAACCAACAGTGAGTTTCTGGGATTGCGGTGAGTTTATTTCCGCCTCTTATCGCCTTCAAATTTGTCACCCTCCAGGAGCCCCGCTTTTCTTAATGATTGGTCGTGTTTTCTCTTTGATGGCTGGTGATGATGTAACTAGAGTTGCATTTTGGGTAAACATGGTTTCGGCTGTTACCAGTGCTTTAACCGTAATGTTTATGTTTTGGACCATTACACATCTTGCCAAAAAGATGTTGGTTAAAAGCGGTGAGGCTGAAGGATGGCAATCTATTGCCATTATGTTCTCTGGTATTGTTGGAGCTTTAACATTAAACTTCTCGGATACGTTTTGGTTTTCGGCTGTTGAGGCAGAGGTATACGCCTCTTCAAGTTTCTTTACCACATTGACATTTTGGTGTATCTTGAAATGGGAAAACATTGCTGGTGAAAAAGATGCCAATCGTTGGTTGGTATTAATTGCATACCTGATTGGTTTGGCAATTGGTGTCCATTTATTGAACTTATTGGTGATTCCAGCAATTGTATACGTGGTTTACTTTAAACAAAATCACTTCACAACAAACGGTTTCTTAAAAGCTACTGCCGTTGCGGTATTGGCTATTGGTATTGTTCAGTTTGGTATCATCCCGGGATTACCTGGTATTGCTACTAAATTAGATTATTTGATGGTGAATTCTTTTGGATTTACTTTTAATGCAGGAGCCTTGTTAATGATTGCCCTTTTATTGGCATTACTTGCAAGTGCATTGCATTATACACATACCAGAAGCAAAATGAGTTTATATGTGGCTATTGGCACATATGCTGCTATGGCTTTGTCTTCATTTATTATCAATGCAAGTATTGGTGCTTTCCTTTTCTGGGGAATTTTAACTGCAGTTATTTACTATTTCGTATTCAAAAAAGAAGCTGCTATGCAAATGGTGAACTTAATTGTTTTATGCTTCTCTTTTGTCATCATCGGCTACTCATCATATAGCATGATCATCATTCGTTCTTTGGCCAATCCGCCAATTGACATGAACAATCCTGATCAACCATTCTCTTTATTGAGTTACTTGAACCGTGAACAGTATGGAGAAAACCCATTGGTATATGGACAGTACTTTTATGCCAAAGTGGTTGATGTGAAAAAAGGACCGATGCAATATGCAAAAGGATTTGATGGTAAATACGTAGAAACAGGAGAAAAAATTGAACGTATTTACGATCCTAAAGATTGTACCATTTTCCCAAGGATGTGGGCTGATAGACCAGATTATGTAAGCTCATACAGAGAATGGGAAAAAATTCCTGAAGGAAAAAGAGCCACATTTGCTAAAAACGTAGATTTCTTATTGAGTTACCAATTAGGATTTATGTACTGGAGATATTTCTTCTGGAACTTTATTGGAAGACAAAACGACGACCAAGGTTTTGGAGATATCACACGTGGTAACTGGATTAGTGGAATTAACTTTATTGATGAATGGCGTTTAGGTCCAATTAGTAAAGCACCTGATAGCATTAAAAACAATAAGGCTCACAATACCTATTTCTTCCTTCCTTTGATTTTAGGTTTGATTGGAATGTTCTTCCACTTCAAAAAGGCAAAAGAAGATGCTGTTATTGTTAGTACATTGTTCTTGTTCACTGGATTTTTCATCATTCTTTACCTGAATTTCCCTGCACATCAGCCAAGAGAAAGAGATTATGCTTATGTTGGTTCATACCAAACATTTATGATTTGGATTGGATTGGGAGTTTTAGCTGTGGTTGATTTCTTATCGAAAAAAATAAACAAAACTGCTGCTGCTGCAGGAGCAGGAATTCTAACCTTAGCTGCTGTTCCTGTTTTAATGGGCTCACAAAACTGGGATGACCATAACCGTTCTAACAGATTCACTGCTTTACATTTTGCTGAAGACTATTTGAATTCTTGTGCTAAAGATGCAATCCTTTTCACCAATGGTGACAATGATACTTACCCATTGTGGTATGCTCAGAATGTTGAAGGCATCAGAAGCGATATTCGTGTTATTAATATGAGTTTGTTAAACACCGATTGGTATACCGATGGTTTGAAAAAACAAGCTTATGATAGCAAGCCTATTGAATTCAGCATGACACCTCAACAGTACAAACAAGGTACCAGAGATTATGTTGTTTACTACGAAAATCCTGAATTGGAAAGACGTTACGGAATCAACAAAACTGATTACTATCCATTACAAAACATCATGGCCTTTATGAATGATGATAAAGATCCAATGGGTACAGTTCAAACTCAAGGTGGAGAAGCTTTGAGATATTATCCTACTAAGAAGTTCTCTTTATTGGTTGATAAACAAGCTGCATTGAAAAATGGAATTGTTAGACCAGAAGATGCTGCTTTAATGGTTGATAGCATTAAGTGGGAAATTGGAAACAGCAATTTAATGAAAGCTGATTTGGTATTGTTAGATATCATTGCATCTAACTACAATTCAAGACCAATTTACTGGGCTATTACAACTGGTAGTGATGTGTATTTGAATCTACAACCTTATTTCCAATTGGAAGGTTTAACTTACCGTTTGGTTCCTATTATCAATACATTTACTCAGGATGGTAATACAGGTAGAATCAATACAACAGTATTGTATGACAACTTATTGAACAAATTCAAATGGGGTAATATGGGTGAACCTGGAGTTTACTTAGATGAAACTATTTTACGTCAGACTAAAAACTTCAGAAACATTTTCTTCCGTTTATCAGAAGCTTTGGTGATGGAAAACAAAATGGATTCTGCTGTTAAAGTAATCGACCATTGCTTAAAGGTTATTCCTAAAGAACAAGTACAACATGATGTATTTACTGTTCGTTTAATTGAAGCTTATTACCGCGCAGGTGCTATGGATAAAGCCAATGCATTAAGCAAAGAGTTGTTTGGTTTCTTTGAAGAAAGAACTAGATACTATTTGAGTTTCAAAGACAAAAAAGGTGCTGTTAAGCCTGAGATTGATGACCATATGCAAATCATGGGTTACTTGTCGCAAATGGCAGAATTCAACAAACAAACCGAATTAGCCAAGGAATTAAAAGCCAAGCTTGATTCAATACAAGCAGGCATTTAATATCTTTTATGTATCAATCTTCAAACAACAATAAAAATCAAATCTATGGCCTGCACGCAGTTAAAGAAGCACTGGGTGCAGGCACAGATTTAATAAAAGTTCAAGCACAAAGAGGGATTCAAAACCCTCTTTTTGATGAAGTCATAGCGCTCTGCAGAAAAAACGAGGTGCCTGTTACCTTCGTTCCTAGAGAAAAATTTGAATTCTTAAGAGATAAAAATCATCAAGGTATTGTAGCTTACATTTCGCCAGTTACTTATTACAAACTCGAAAACCTAGTTCCAGAATTATATGAACAAGGAAAAGACCCTTTTTTGATTATTCTTGATCGAGTTACAGATGTAAGAAACTTAGGCGCCATTGCTAGAACAGCATTGTGTGCGGGCGTAGACGCCATTGTGGTTCCTTATACCGAAACCGCTCCAGTAAATGATGATGCTGTAAAAACTTCCGCAGGGGCCTTGTTAAAGATTCCGGTTTGTAGAGAAAAGCATCTTAAAACCACGCTAGAATATTTAAATCAGTCGGGGTTCACAACAGTTGCTTGTACAGAAAAGGCGCGCCATAACTTCGATAAAACACCTTTAACAGGACCTCTTGCTATTGTTATGGGTAATGAAGAAAACGGAATTGGAAACGACCTCATTAAAAAATGCACCTATCTTTCTAAAATCCCTATGGATTTTGGAGTGAGTTCACTCAATGTTTCTGTTGCTGCGGGAATAGCTATGTACGAAGCACTTCGTCAGCGCAACATTAGTATAGAACCCGAAATTTAAGGGTTGCAGAAATCTCTTTTAGTTCTGCAATCACATCCTTTTCATATTGTTTATCTACATCTGTAATCACATAACCAATGCTCTCGTTGGTTTTGAGGTATTGCCCAGTTATGTTGATTTTCTTCCCTGCCAAGACACTATTGATTTGCGCCAAGACACCGGGTACATTTTTATGGATATGAATAAAGCGGTGACCCCCACTTAATGGTGGTAAATTCAATCTTGGGAAATTATCACAGGCCTGCGAACTCCCAGTATTGACGTAATCGATGGCCCTTTCGCTTACAATTTCAGCAATATTGTTTCTGGTTTGATGAGTTGCCAATCGTTTGTTTAATGTAGAAATGGTTAAAGGAAACTTCTGTGTTTTTTTATAGGTTTCTTCTAGTAAACAATCAATGCCAAATCCACCTAGTTTTTTACCAACTAAAGCTTCTTTTACAGCTTGCAAATCAACTGCATAATCATAACCCATATTGACCAAAAGGGCATTGGGTTTCATCATTCTCAATTCCTTAGCCCCAATTAATTGTTGCTTATTGAATCGTTTTCCGGCAGCAAGAAATACCAAATCCGACTTCTTCAATAAATCGGGTAAAAACTTCATACGTTTTGCATTGCCCAGTGGTGGTCTTTCATCAATATCAAAATACAAAACCTCCATTCCGAGGTGTGAGGCCATTACTGATAGTAAAGAACCGCTATGCCCATAACCCACAATGCCTATCGTTTTTCCAGGTAATTCTTCTTCTTGTTGTCTGAATAGATGGAGAATTTTCATCAAACCTAATTCCAAAACACTTCTTGTATGTGCATATGAACTACCAAACAAAGCAATTCCTTTTTTGGCCAGATGAATTCCAAAATCTTTGTCGTCGAGCTCACCCCAAACACCCATTAACAAACATTTTGAATCTTTAAGTGTAAGTAGGTTTTTGTAAGCAACATTTGGATGAAACAATATGATTTGTGATTGTTGAGCTTCTTGCAAAACCGTATTTAAATCGGCATTGGCTGGAATCTTTTTAATTTGATAAGCTTCCTTTTTTAACAAGGGCTCAGTGGCAAAACAGTCTTCTCCCCAAAGTAGTGCCTTAATTTTACTTTTTGGAAATGAAATAGCCATGGGTAGATTTTCTTGAAACAAAATTTCATCTAAACTCGAAGCTATATTTTTTGCTTTGCTGATAACAGATGGCCTTGAAATGTTTTCGGTAAAAGCAAAAAAGCTATTTGCCATACCCGATTCAAACAATTCATAATCGGTATAACCATCGCCAATTACACAAACATTTCCTTTTAATTTGAGGTGCTTCAGGAGTTTCACTTTTCCTTGTTCCTGCGCCAAAAAATTATCTTCGTCTGCACCTATGATATTGTTCTTTTTATCATAAATAAAAGTATTGGCAAACACACAATCAGCCTCAATAAAATAAGGCTTTACAATGGGTTCAATAAATTCCTTGAATCCACCAGAAACAATAAAAACCCTACCCTGGTATTCTTTAAAAAATGCCTTGTTTCTAGCAAACGAAACACTCACCTTTTTTCGGAGTTTATTCACCAACATTTGCAGGTGATACCTCTTTGCAGATAATAATGCAATTCGCGCCTTCAGCGACTTAGGAAAAGGCATTTTGCCCTCCATAGCCAAATCTGTTAGTTGTTTAATTTTCTCAATAATGAGTTCACGATCTGGGTCGTTTTTTAAACTGATAGCAGCCAATTCTTCCATTGCCTCTACCTGTGTAAAGGTGCTATCAAAATCGATTACAAAATACTGTTCTTTCTTTGCCATGAGATATAAAAAAAGAGCAGCCCTTCTTAGGACTGCTCTTCTATAAAATTCTTTTGTAAAACGTTTATTGTTTAGTGAATTTCTGAGTTAGCAGTCCTTGTTCAGTAATTGATTTAATTACATAAACACCAGATTGTAAAGAGCTCACATCAATTGTATTTTCAATGGTATTTCCTTCTAAAACCAATCTACCACTTAAATCATAAATTTTGTATTCTTTACTATCAACACCCTCAATAAACAATTTATCGGTTGCCGGAACTGGATACAAGCTATATTGTTCAATAGTTAACTTAGGTAAACCAATAGAAGAACCATCATAATCAATGATGCATCTTAATTCGGTTTGTTGGCGGATTACATCCGTTAAAGTAACGCCAATAAAGTTGGTCAATACAATTTTGAATTCGCGAGTTCCCCAGAATTTGCTATCTGGAACTAAATTGATTTTGTATTTCTTTCTGCTTGAACCATCATACACATTGGTACCAGGCGTAAACTTGTGAACCAAAGGAGTAAAATTATAGTGAATACCATTTAAAGCACTGCCACTGATATCAGAAACAGAAGCACCTACTTCAAAATCTAATGTATCATTACCAGGTACATAAACAATCAACTCGAAAGCCGCATCCGGATCTGAATTGGTAAAATTGTCGTAGTCGGGGGCTACAAAGCCAAACTTAACTTGGGCTTGTGAGGCCAAAGCCAACGAAAACAATACGCTTAGTAAAAATATTTTCTTCATGTTCTTTTCTTTTTTAAGAAGGCTCAAATCCCAAACTAACAGCTTATCCACAATTTGGGTTTTTACGCAACTACAAGTTTAATAAAATATTTGATGAAAAAAAGGAGGAAATGGTTGCAATTACCTAATTCTTATTTTTTGTGCATTTTTAAGATTTTCACCAATTCCTTTATTCAGCTCTTTTAGGCTCTTTTCTGTTACTCCATATTTTCTTGCAATGAGGAACAATGTTTCTCCTTCTGAAGCTGTATGGAAAACCATTTCATTTGTGTTGGGTCTATCTTTTTCAACAATGGCTGGCACTATGGTAAGAACCTGGCCGATACCTATTTGGTCTGAACTCAAATTGTTGGTTGCTTTGATATCAGCTGGTTTCAAATTGTACAGTCTTGAAATACTGAACAGGGTTTCTCCCTGACGAACTACATGAACACCGGGAACTGTTTGTGGATCCTTGGTGTCTGCTGATTTGATAGCAGGGTTGATAATAAGTCTTTGGCCCACCTCGATACTATCACCACTCAATACATTCAAAAACTGAATGGCATCTACCCTTACACCATACTTTTTGCTAATTCCATACAGCGTTTCTCCTTTTTGAACCGTATGAAAAAAGCTCAAGTTTTCTCTGAAATCGTGGTTTTCATCTGGCTTGGTTCCTTCGCTTAGCACAGGTTTTTGGGTTTCGATATTTTTGATGGGATCTTCATATACTTTTTCGTTGAATTGGGTATCAACTTTAGAAGCAAGGATACTGGTGTCTGTTTTAATTTCAACCTTCAGCGGCTCTGTTTGATCTATTCTAATCGGTTCGGTAATTTTTGTGTTTAATGAAGTATCTCTCAGTTTAGGTGCCTTATCCCTCGAATCTCTCAAGTATATAATTTCACCCACAGCAGGCTCCTGCCCTTCTATCAGTTCATTTCTATCTAATAATTTTTCGAGTTTCACCGCATAACGTTGTGAGATTAAAAACATGGTTTCGTTATCGCCAACCAAGTGCGTGGCGATGTCTGATTTGTTTTTCTTGGGTTTCAAGTAAACCGTATCACCGGCTTTACACACAGCATCTTTGGGTAAATCATTGTTTCTGTATAGCTGATATACTTTCATATCATAATCCAATGCTATTTGCGCATAACTATCATTGGGTTTGGCAACAATTCCAGGAACACCATTCACCATAATTTCTTTGCCATATGATTTTACTATTTCTGCCTTCTCCTCTTTGTTTTCTCGGTCTTCCTCCTCGCTTAATTTCACACCATCAAATTTGTGTAACTTATGACGCTCAATAAAAGTAATCAGCAATTCAGCATACTGAGGATTGGTTGCATAACCCGCCTTTTTCAATCCATGAGCCCAGGCTTTGTAGTCGGTTGGATCTAAATCGAACAAAAACGCATAACGCGAATTTTTCATGAGAAAATCTGAATGGTCTCTGTAACTATCAATAGCAGCATCGTATTTCCTGAAACATTCTTGTGGGGCATCATCATCCTCATACATGGTTTTACCAGTCCATGAAGCTTTACATTTGATACCAAAATGGTTATTGGCCTCGGTAGCAAGGCGACTATTTCCATTGCCGCTTTCTAGAATACCCTGTGCCAGTGTGATACTGGCTGGAATTTTACTTCTGTACATTTCATCTACAGCCAAACTCGAGTACTTTTCAATGTACTGATCGACGGTCATTTTTAAAGCTGGCTGTGGACTTGATTCTTGTGCAAAAGCACTCAAACCCATCAGGCAAAACAAAAGTAGGTATAGTTTTCTCATGATAATTCTCAGAAACAAAAATAAGGCCGAACATGCAAGCATCTGTTTTTTAAAGGGGCAGTTTATGCAAGTCTTTTCCAACAAAAGGCCGATTTGTATATAAAAGTAAGCAGGTAACAAGTGTTCCTTTATTTTATTTCCCTTTATGTAAATTTGAAAATTATTAAGAATACGAGCGGCTTCCTTTGTGTGACCTATTGCCATTTGCATTTAAAGTATATTTTTGTCGAGATTTAATCATTGTAACATCATGAATTTACACAGACTCCTATTTTCTCTGTTTTTAATCGGACTTCAACTTTTAGGCTTTGCGCAAATGAAGCAAAAACCAAGTTGGGACCTGAGCAGCAACCCTAAAACTGCGAAAATCGGGGAAGTGGTTGATTTGGTTTTCACCAGTAAAATTGAAAAAGACTGGTATATGTATTCCAATGATTTTAGTGATAAAGTTGGGCCCGTAGTTGCATATATCAACTTTAAAAAAGACCCAAGTTACGAACTAGTTGGTAGCACTAAGCCCGTTGGAAGTCATAAAAAATACGACGATGTTTTTGAGGGAGAAGTATCCACTTTTGTTGGCAAAGCAGAGTTCCATCAAAAAGTAAAAATCTTAAAAGCCAATCCAAAAATTGTTGCTGAATTAGAGTTTCAGGAGTGTTCACAAATTACTGGTCAATGTGTTTTGTTTAATGATGAGTTAAAATTCAATGTGAATGTAACAGGCGGAAAAGCTATTGAAGAAACAAAAGCAACTGAAAAGGTAGAACAAATTGAGCTTACACCTGCAGAAACCTCTTCACTTGATACCACCGCCAAAGATACCTCCCTCACTCACACTCAAACCCTTACTGACTCTGACCCTTGTGATTACAAAAACATGAAGGTGCCGAGCGACCAATACATCAAAGAAAATGGTAAGAAAGGTGATATTGATGGAAGCGGAGAATCGCTTTGGGGTTTTATGATTTATGCCTTCTTGTTTGGATTAGGAGCCATCATGACTCCATGCGTATTTCCAATGATTCCAATGACTGTTACTTTCTTCACCAAGAATCAAGACAATGGAAGATTCAAAGCCTTGATGTTTGGCTTTTTTATCATAGCCATCTATACCATTGTTGGAACATTGGTAGCAATATTTATGGGACCTGATTTTGCCAATTGGTTGAGTACACATTGGATTCCAAATATTTTATTCTTTTTAATTTTCATTGTTTTCGGAGCATCCTTCTTGGGAATGTTTGAGATCACGCTTCCACATAAATTTGTAAACTCCATCGACTCCAAATCGAATATGTCGTCATATGGCGGGATTTTCTTTATGGCATTTACCATGGTTTTGGTTTCGTTTTCTTGCACCGGACCTCTGGTTGGAAATATCTTGATTCAAGCATTTGGTGGAACTTATTTGAGACCCATTGCTGGAATGTTTGCTTTCTCACTCGCCTTTGCTATTCCGTTTACCCTATTTGCCATTTTCCCACAATGGTTAAGTTCATTGCCTAAATCGGGTGGATGGTTGAATTCGGTAAAAGTAGTTTTGGGATTCATTGAGTTGGCATTGGCATTAAAATTCTTATCTGTAGCCGATACTGTTTACCATTGGGGCATTTTAAATCGTGATGTATATATTGCCATTTGGATAGTAATTGCAGTATTAACTGGATTGTATTTGATGGGTAAATTTATCACCTCACACGATAGTCCTGTTACCCATGTAAATGTGCCTAGAATCTTCTTAGCAATCGCATCCTTCTCATTTGCTGTATACTTGTTTCCGGGTTTGTTTGGCGCGCCATTAAGTGCTATTTCAGGTTATTTACCGCCTCAACATACTTTGGCTTTCGACCTATACACACCTAAAACCGAAAAGGCTAAATTAACTGCTGAAGTAAAACACAGCAAATTGTTTCATTTGCCTCATAACTTAAATGGATTCTTCGATTATTGTCAGGCATTAAGCTACAGTAAGCTCGTGAACAAGCCTGTATTCATTGACTTCACCGGACATGGTTGTGTAAATTGTCGTAAAATGGAAGCCAATGTTTGGAGCAATCCTGAAGTATTAAAAATGTTAAATGAAGATTATGTAGTTGTGGCTTTATATGCAGATGAAAAAGAGAAATTAGCAGAAAACGAATGGTATGTTTCTCCATATGATAACAAAGAGAAAAGAGAAATTGGCAAACAGAACTTAGATTTACAGATTCGCAAGTTCAATGCCAATGCGCAACCCTTGTACGTGTTAATTGACCACAACGAAAATATGCTAGCTTATCCAAGAGCTTATAATGAAAGTGTACCGGAGTTTATTGAGTTTTTGAAAAAAGGGAAAGAGGTTTATAGTAGGATTAATCATTAGTTGGTGAAAGCTGCTGGCTTCTAGCCGCTGGCTTCTGGCCGCTGGCTTCTGGCTGCTGGCTTCGGGATTGGAGTAAGGAGAAGGTGAATAGTACTAATTGGCGAGAAGAAATTCGCTGATAAAGAAAATGCAAAAGCTTAAAGCTAATAGCCAAAGTTTTCAGATAAGCTATTTAGGATTAGAAATTATATTTATACAAAAAAATAGATAAGAATGAATCATATTAAAGAACATTTCACAGAAGCGCATGATGTATTGAGTCGTTTTTTGGCTGATGATAAAAATTTCGAGAACATAGAAGCTGCAGGAAAAATAATGGTTGAATCCATTAAAAAGGGCGGTAAAATTTTAAGTTGTGGTAATGGCGGTAGTATGTGTGATGCCATGCATTTTGCAGAAGAATTAACAGGCAAATACCGCAACGACAGACCTGCAAT
>JBMLPO010000200.1:0-2232 GCA_049242065.1 Bacteroidia bacterium | reverse complement strand
CATCCAATGATCAGTCATAGGACCAAACACCTTAGTACCAATAATCACTTCTTCTCTTCTAATAGACTTAACAAATTCTCCAACCACTTTTTCACTTTCACCCCTATTGTACATATCAGCAGTGTCTATGAAATTAACACCTAAATCGATTGCAGTTTTCATACAATCAAAGGCAGTTTGCTTTTCAACACCTAATCCTGCAGTTAACCAAGTTCCTAAACTAATTTCAGAGATATGCAATCCTGAATTTCCTAATTTTCTATATTTCATTGCAAACAAATCTAGGAATAGCAAAGGATTTAATCAATATAATAATATAAAAACAAGTTGAACATTTGGTAAAAAAGATGCAAAAAATCACCTAGATTTTATAAAATTGCAAGTATGGGAAAAACCTGGAAGGCAATTAAGAAAAAGTTCGACAATTTAAGATCCTTTTTATGGAGAGTTTGTATTTTGTCTTTTCAAATTAGCCTCTTTTTCATTGTAATTTATCGAGTCTTGCCGGTTCCTGTAACACCCTTGCCAATCGTAAGATTATTCGAACAAATGTTTGGCCCAGATCCAGTTCGATTAAAAAAGGATTGGGAGCCCATTGATAAACTTGGAAAAAATATTTGCATGGCTGCAATTACATCGGAAGATCCAAAATTTTTACACCATGTGGGCTTTGATTTTGAACAAATATGGGACTCTTTAAATAAGAGTATAAAAAAGGGAAAAAAACCAAGGGGAGCCTCTACAATTACTCAGCAAACAGCAAAAAATCTATTCTTTACTCCTAGCAGAAGTTGGATAAGAAAGATTCTGGAAGTATATGTAACCATTTGTTTAGAAACACTATGGACTAAAAAAAGAATTTTGGAAGTTTACCTTAACATCATTGAAATGGGAAATGGTATTTATGGTTCAGAAGCTGCTGCTCAATTTTATTTTCATAAAACTTCAAATAAATTGAAGCCATCTGAGGCAGCAGCAATTGTTGCTTGTTTTCCAAATCCAAGAAGATGGAAAGCCAATCAACCCACCCGCTATATCAAAAGAAAACAAGGTGTAATTACTCGATTTATGTATCGAATTGGTGAATTACCTTGGGCTGAAGTTGAATAAAGGAAATCTGTAAAACCTTTTATACATCATTGGTTATATCAGTTTTAAATTCAAACAAATAGTATTGGGATAGATTTGATTTTAATGATTTTCAATCAAACTCAATTATTAGACTCAAGATTAAAATAAATCAGGTGTATAAATAAAAAAAGAGGGCCACTTTTTTCAAAGCAGCCCTCTTTTTTATTTGGATTATTTCTTAGGTTTTGGTCGAATAATTCTAAACTCTACTTTCCTATTGAGGCCTTCTGTACTTAAGCTATACCTTTGAATATAAGGATCTTTTGCAGAAAAAACCAACATCCTAGCTTCATCAATTTCGTAAATTCGATATAATTTTCTCTTTACCTCTAGGGCTCTCTTTTCTGCAAGTGTTAACTGAGTCATATCAGGTTTATTATTATCGGAGTGACCAATAATTAAAACCGATGCAGTTGTATCAATAATCATGATTCGGGCAATTTGTTGCAATAAACCATATTGCTCAACATGAACTGTAAATCCATTTGGCGGAAATACAATAGTTGGAAGGCCATAACTGCTTTCAGAAATTGTAACGAAATCTGTTTTCGGAATGGAATCATTGAATTGAAGAATGCTAGTTCCATTCGTATCATTTCCTCCTGGTTTCATGGTAGGAAAATACAATCCTAAAGCTTTACTAAATCCATATGGATCGGGATCAATTGTATCAGGAATATCATCGCCATCGCTATCCAATGTTTTACCCTTACTATCAACTTTGTATCCAGGTTTTGTATCTTTCTCAATATCTAAAGCGTCAGGTACTCCATCACTATCACCATCCGCTTTCATTGCAGCTTCGGCATCTTGTTTTGCCTTTAACAAATCACGATAAATTTTCTCGACAGGATTTGACCAATCTATATGTTTAGGTCTTGACTTACTTGTGATATTATAATTGATACTTGCTGAAACAAAACCATGGGCATCAGGTAGGGCCCCAACTTCACTTAGGTCAAGTAAGTTGTTACCACCTATTCCGTAATTCATTTCTAAACTAAAATCAAAGGCATTTGTCAATTTCCTGCGAACTCCAAATGAAATGGGAACGAAAAAGCTATTTCCAGAATATGAAATCTTTGAGGTTGAATCAACATC
>JBMLPO010000199.1:0-8000 GCA_049242065.1 Bacteroidia bacterium | reverse complement strand
TATTGCATTATCTGCATTAGAAACACAAGGAATGATTGAGTTAAATTCATGTTATTGTAATTACAGAAAATGCTTAACTTGTGCCCTTGGAGTTTATACTTTACAAAAAATTAGCTCCTGAAAACAAAACGGAAAATTCTTCGTTATAGGCATAGTAATTGAGATGGAAAAACTAAAGTACAAAGTTGAAAAAAATGTATATGGAGTCTGCGCTTATCTAGGCCAGAAGCTCGGTATATCTAGCAACAGAATTCGTTTGTACTTTATTTACACTTCCTTTATTACCATGGGATCACCCATTATTATTTACCTAATTATTGCATTCTGGATTAACTTAAAAAAGTATATTCGTCAAGACAAACACACTGTTTGGGATTTATAAAATCATATTGACTTGAATAGAGCTAGAATCATTTACATTTTCCTTTCCATTTACATCATTGCCGCCTTTTCATGGTGGACATTCGCACATTATCGTTCTGCAAAATCTATTTATGAATTGCAAAAGAACCAAATTGAATTGGAGTGCTACAAAGCCAGTGTTGATTTGGAGCAAGCCAAACAACAAGAATTATTCGAAGATAGTGTAGGTTTCAAAAGGTATTTTTATGCGAATTACCCTCAATTGGAAGTCATTTTTATTCCCCAAGGAGATGTTATATCCAATTTTATGATTCGCCCTCAACTCGAAACCTATCTAAAACTTGAGGCCAGTTATAAAAGAAAATTCTGGATGTACATTTTAGAGGGAAGTGTAATGATGGCCCTTATTTTTCTAGGTCTGTACCGAATATATCTTAGCTTCCAAAGAGATTTAAATTTAAAACGAAACCAAACAAACTTCTTACTTTCTGTAACACATGAATTAAAAACTCCACTCACTTCTATTAAACTTTATTTAGAAACCTTACTAAGAAGAAAATTAGAACCAGAACAAATTCAAACCATTGTTAAAAACTCATTGCAGGATAGTGAAAGATTAAATCTTCTTGTAGAGAATTTACTCTTGTCTGCAAGAATAGAAAGCACCCACTTTAACCTAGAATTAAAAGAACTTAATTTAAGTGATTTACTAGAAGAAACAGTTAGACATTTCTCTGTTCCAAGAAACATCATAGAGCGAGTTGAAATGCAGATTGAAGAACAGGTTTACGTGCTAGCAGATCCATCAGCAATGGATACCATCATCACAAATTTGCTATCGAATGCACTTAAATACACCCCCAATGAAAGTAAGATTTTAGTTAGTCTTGAAACTCACAAAACTTATACAAGCTTAAAAATTGCAGATGAGGGGCCAGGAATACCTGAAAAAGACAAAAAAGATTTATTCAAAAGGTTTTTCAGAATTGGCGATGAAAATACCCGCAAAACAAAAGGCACAGGTTTAGGGTTATATATTGTTAAAAATTTGGCGAATCTGCAAAAAGCTGATGTTTATGTAGAAAATCGCGAACCAAAAGGATGTATTTTTGAAATAAGATTTAAAAACCATGGCGGATAGGATTTTATTAGTAGAAGATGAGTTAAATCTTCAGCATGCACTCAAACTCAATTTAGAGCTTGAAGGATATTTTGTTCATGTAAGTGGTACAGGGACAGATGCTGTAAAAACATTTAGAGAGCAAAAGTTTGATTTAGTTATTTTAGATATCATGCTTCCAGAAATGGATGGTCTAATGGTATGTGAAAATATTAGGTTGTACGACAACAACATACCTGTATTGTTTCTTTCTGCAAAAAACACTGCAGAAGACAGAATTAATGGGCTAAAAAAAGGTGCAGATGATTATCTTACAAAACCTTTTGAATTAGAAGAATTGATTTTAAGAGTAGAAAAATTACTCCAAAAAAGTAAGCAAATAAAATCTACCAACGTCAATAAAATTCCTAAGATTTTTAACTTCGGAGAAAACTGGATTAACTTCGAAAGCCATGAAGCTAAAGGCATTAACGGCAACTTTGAGCTAACCAAAAAGGAACTCATGTTGATGCGTTTGTTGATTGAAAATAAAAATCAAGTGGTAAGCAGAGAACATATCCTCAAAGTGGTTTGGGATTATACCGTAATTCCAAACACCAGAACCATAGATAATTTTGTTTTAGCACTTAGAAAATATTTCGAAAAAGACCCCAAATTACCCGTTTATATCCAGTCGGCTAGAGGCATAGGTTATAGATTTACAGACCCAAATGAACAAAATTCTGAACTCTTGATGACTCAGAATGTTCTTGAAAACTAGATTGTTTGGAACAATTTTTGCCGAGCATGTAGAAATAGCAATATTTATTTAGCTATTTTCGCATTACACGAGCATGTTAAAACAAGGTTTACAACAGAGTCAACTTCAAAAGCTATCTCCTCAACAAATACAATTCATCAAACTACTACAGTTGAATACTGTAGATATTTTGCAAAGAATTGACCAGGAGCTTATAGAAAATCCGGCCTTATTAAAAGCTACGGATGAAGATGCTGCGCCTGCTGAAGCCAAAACAGAGGCAGAAACAGACAGCACCGCTGAAGACACTACGCCAGAAGACCTTTCAGTTGATGATTTTTTAGCTGATGAATCTTTTGATGTAAAAGATTATGTTAATGACGAGTACGACCCTGAAGGTTTTCATTTGAGTGATGAAGGAGATGAAGAAAAAAAAGAAAGACCTTTAACCGAGACTCACTCTTTCCACGAAGAATTACAGGACCAATTTAATGCCATTGCTGAGAACGAAAAAGAATTGTTGATAGGCACCCAAATTATTGGTACATTAGATGATGATGGTTATTTAAGAAGACCCTTGGAAGCAATTATCAATGACCTTGCCTTCTCCATGAACATAGAATCAAACCTGGATGAAATGAAGAAAATACTTCATAAAATTCAGCATTTAGATCCTGCAGGAATTGGCGCTACCAGCTTACAAGAGTGTTTATTGCTTCAACTTAAGCGTAAAGACCCATCCATCAAAACTGTTTCCTTGGCAATCCGAATTCTGGATGAATTTTTCGATGATTTCATTAAGAAACATTATGAGAAATTAACCAAACATCTCAAAATTACCGATACAGAATTAAAGGATACCATTACACTGATAACCAAATTGAATCCTAAACCAGGTGAGGCAATTGATAACAGTGCAACTCAATACATTACTCCCGACTTTATTCTTTTAGAGGATGATGGTAAATTTCATATACAATTAAATTCTAGAAATGCACCAGACTTAAGAATTAGTAAGTCGTATTTAGAAACCTTGAAAGGATTTGATGAATCAAAAAATCCTAGCAGAGAACAAAAGGAAACTGTTCAATTCATAAAACAAAAATTAGACAGTGCTAAATGGTTTATTGATAGCATCAGACAAAGGCATAATACCTTACTGATGACAATGAATGCCATTTTAAAATACCAATTGGCCTTTTTTGAAGAAGGTGATGAAACCAAGCTAAGACCAATGATTCTTAAGGATATTGCTGAAGCAACCAACCTAGATATTTCTACAATAAGTAGGGTTGCAAATAGCAAATATGTTCAAACTGATTTTGGAGTAATTCCTTTGAAATTCTTCTTTAGCGAGGGAATAACTACTGATGAAGGAGAAGAAGTGAGCAGCAGAGAGGTTAAAAAGATTCTGAAAGACGCAATTGAAGCAGAAGACAAATCAAAACCACTTCCTGATGAAAAACTCATGGAGATATTAAAAGAAAAGGGATATAACATTGCTCGCAGGACCGTAGCCAAGTACCGCGAGCAAATGAATATCCCTGTAGCCAGAATGAGAAAAGAGATTTAAGGGCGGATCTCTTTAAACCCGGCAAGCTCCTATAAACCCAATTTTTCCTTGATAAGGAAATAGGCATTATCAATTTTAAAATCGTATTGTGGATACAAATCAATCATGTATATGTGTTTGATTTCTATCACTGCAATACAGAACAATACGCCCAATACAAATAATATAAGGTAAAACCGTCTTTTTTCTTCTGGTAATACCATTGAATTAAAAGCCAATAGCGCTTTAAAATTCGACTTCTCTAGGTTCGTCATGACAGGTTTAGTAATTAAAAGTTTGATGTTTTACCACCCTTTTGAAATAAAAACTTGCCAATACCGATCTACTGCTAGATTTGAAACTTTCTGCTAACAAAATGAAACTATAAACAAAAACAGCAATCCAAGTTAGATAATAAAAAACTGTTGGTGTTTCAAAAAACAATTTATCAGTATAAGTCAAAGCAAAAGCTAAAAACAACATGGTAAAACTTAAGCTCCTGAACATGACATTCGAAAATTTTGAGCTAATAGTTTGGCCAATACTGCCAATTAAAATCGACCAGTTTAATTGAATTAGAAATTTATCATAAGCCAATTTAAAATTAGGCTGAAAATATCTTTCTAAATCAATTGCAGAAGAATTACTTAATTCGGAAGAAAAACCAAAATCTAAATCAATTGACTCTGATTCTAAAAATTTAGTATTCAAATGCCTTAGTGCTTTTCCTGGCACAAAATCAAACAACTTACTACTGATAACGGTAGTTTGATGAGCCAAACTATTTTGATTCTTAATGAATTTAGAATAAACCAAATCAACGAAATTTCTGAAATCGCTTTTTTGTTCTGCTTCAAATTCATCCATTAAAAATGGGTTTACAGCTTGTAATTGAAAGAAATCAAATCCCGCCTCCAAATGCTCAACCACAGCTAACCATAACTGCTCCGTAAAGTTCAATTTGGGATTGAGTAATACCAAAAAATCAGGCTTTTTATTTGCATGCCTTGCGCACAATGCCAACAAATTTTGAGCATTCTGCTTAAACTCATTAGGAAGCATAATGTGCACACCTGCCATCTGATTTGAGAACACAAATGGTTGCTCAATAAAGAAAAACAACTCCGCGCCCTTTTCAATGAGATGCGATGATTCTTGAATTCTAGAGAACAATTCCTTTTCTGAAATTGGACCCATAAATACCAATCCGAAAGAGGATTGTGGGGTGTCGACTTCATTCTTTGGGGAAGAATCAGAAGAACTTACATGGTGACTAAATCTGGTTCTTAACAATAAAAAACCAATACTTAAAACTGCCAATGATAAAATCATTTCCAGAAGATAGGCTACTAAAATCTCCATAATAATGAAATTAAAAATTAATGATTATAAAACAGAACCGCCCATTTGCTCCTTGCCTGCATAGTATGCATTATCAAAAGGAGTATCAATACCAGGGAAAATATCAACCTGAAAAATGTGTTTCAGTTCAATAACTGCACACAACAATAAAACCATTACTGAAACTACATAAAGGTATTTAGCAAAATTCATGATCTCTTTGCTACCCTTTAAAATTTGGAAACTAATTCTAGACTTTAAAGAAAGCTCCGAATTTTCCAACATTCTTTCTGATGATAAAATAGTAATAGTTTTCATAACAGCTACGTTTTAATTGCCCTTGATTGTGAATCAAAGCTAATTATTTTATTTGCTGTTTTTTCTATTTGAATGGCGGTTAATTTTTAACCTGTTGATTTTCAGTGCAATAATTTTTATTAAAAGCTAATTTTTACATCCAATTGGTGGTTTTTTCTATTCGAATGGCAGATTTTTGGAGTGAATTAAAGGGGATATTTTATGTGAGTGGCGGTTAATTTATTTAAATAGCGATTCTTGATGAAAGAGAAAATTGATTCAGATGGCGGATATTCTATGTGAGTGGCGGCTATACCTCCTCCATTAAAGTGCGAAAAGCAAGTACTTTCTCCCCAAATAATTCTAAGGTTTTTTGTTTGAGTGCAGGCGCAAATTCATTCTGATACTGAAAAAACCTATCCAAATTTTCTGCATAGTATTGTATAGCATATGTTTCTCCTAATTCATCTTCTTGTTTAGAAATAAGCTTTAACATACGATAGTCTTTAAACATACCTGTGGCCATAACTTCAGGTATATGGATAGTCTTCATCCAGTTTAACCATTCTAAATGAATGCCTTCTTCCACATTCACTGTTACATTGTATATAATCATCTTAATTAGTTTTCTTTAACAGGATTCAATTGGTCGCCCCTTAATACTCTAAATCTTTTTCTAGCATCTGGAACATAAAAACTTCCTCCATACTCCAATAATAGTTTTTCATAAAGCTGTGAGGCTTTAACTTGATCAGCTAATTTGAATTCATATAGATTAGCAAGCTCCCACAAAGCATTATCAGCCAATATATCTGAACCAAAGTTATTCAAAAGTTTCTCATAATAAACCACTGCTTCTTTGTAGTTCCTCTCTTTCACAGCTATTTCACCATACTTCAATAAAATATCATCAGCCAATTCATGTTTTGGAAAATCCTTTTGAATGCTATCCAATAAAGCCTTTGCTTTTGAAAACTGATGTTGGATTATACACAAATCAGCTTTACTAAAAAGTTGTAATGGCAACAAATTACTATCTATTGTATTCTCCTGTATCAATAAGGAGAGCTCCATTGCATTGTTGGCTATCAGTTGGGTTGTAGCTGTTTTTAACACATCTAATTGCGCCTTTGACCATTCAAATTCACCTAATAAATAACTCAATCTTGCATTTCGGTATTTGGCTTCTTGGCCAAGCGGATCTTCAAGAAAATCCTTATCAACCTGTCCATATAACAATAATGCCTCCCATACTTCACCTTTGATGATATAGATATCGCCTAACTCAAGTTTACAATTAGCGAGAAATCGTTTATCTAATCTACCTAGAGAAAGTATCTCTAAATAATTCTGAAGAGCTGCATTGATATCGTTTAAATAATATGCTTGTAATTGAGCCAAATCTCGAATGGTAGAAGCACTCATCTCACTTCTTCCTGTGCTGACTAAAATAGATTTATACTCAGACTCCAAAACCAATAAATCTTCTGGTAAAAAATTACCTGATAAAAGTTTTTTAGCTCTAGATTCTAATGCAGTTTGTTTTGCCAAGTGATAATAAGGTTTATCAGGTCCATACAATTCAACCTGTTTGAACACCGTTATGGCATCATCAAAGCGTTTGTTGGCCATTGCTACATAACCCAAATCCATTAATCTGCGGCCCTCTTCCCTATTCTTCTTGTCCAAATTTTTAACAAACGGAATTGCTGAATTGTAGTCGTTTTTTTGCACATACAACCAAATCAACATCTCTTGGAATATTTCCTTATCTGCATGAGTTTTATTGCGCTTAATCAGCGACAACTTACAGATTTCATAATCTGAAGCGGACTTCAGGTAGTTCTGCAACAAACCTTGCACTTCCTCTTCTTGCGAATCATCAAGCAACAAAACATTGAGATATTCCTCAACTGTTTCCTTAGTCATTCCTAAATCTGCATACAAGCCACCTAATTCAGCTGCAAACAAATATGGCGATTGAAGGATATCACGTCCTTTAATGAGGGTTTCAATGGCCCATTTCTTTTCATTTCGTTTTTGAAAGCCCAAAGATAAATCCTGTATAGCAACAGGTGAAAGCGGTAATTCTTTAATCAATTGCTTGTGCAATTCTTCTGCTTTATCAACTTTGCCAAATACCTTATAAACATAAGTCATATCAGCCTTATAGCTATAGTTCGACTCAAAACGCTTCGATTGCTTTTTAACTAGTTTAACAGCATCATCTTCATCTTTTAAACTCAAATAACAATTCAATAAATTATCATAGAAATAAACTGATGAAGAATTTCTATTCAATAATTTCTCATAGATATCGGCTGCTTTCCTGAATTCACCATTCGCTAGGTACTGACCAGCCAATTGCTCATCGGCCTTTTGAGCAAACACTTCATAGCCAGAGCTAAGAAGTAGAAGAAAAACCAAAGCTAATTTGTAAATATGATTCATATTAAAAAAACGAAAATAGCCTGAAACATTCAATGTTTGTAATGAACGAACACTTGACACCAAAATTTTTCGTTTCTTGCAAGAAAAAAGATTTGAGTATCATTAAAAAATTAGCCGGACAAACAGCAATTTATGGT
>JBMLPO010000198.1:0-7719 GCA_049242065.1 Bacteroidia bacterium | reverse complement strand
CTAAATTAATGCTAACAAATGGTTTTTTAAAATGAAAGTGTGAAAAGTTTCAAGATTAGGAAGTATTTTGCAACTTGAAATTTAATAATTCTATAGGCAATTGGCTGATATGCAGAATAAAAATAATTATGCCATTATCATGGCGGGTGGAGTAGGAAGTCGTTTTTGGCCTTCCAGCAGAAGTTCTTTTCCTAAACAATTTCTTGATATTTTAGGAGTTGGTCAGTCTTTATTACAGCAAACATATAATCGCTTTTTAAGGGATTTCTTACCTGAGAACATTTATATTGTTACCAATTTGGCATATGTAGAATTGGTAAAAAATCAAATTGATGGTATTAATGAACAGCAGATTCTTGCAGAACCTATGGGAAAAAATACTGCAGCTTGTATTGCTTATGCTTGTGGTAAAATCAGTAAAATCAACACCCATGCTGTATGTATTGTTGCACCTAGTGATCATTTAATCTTGCAGGAAGATCGTTTTTTGGATGATGTAAAAAGAGCCATGAGTTTTGCTCAAAAAAATCCAGCATTGGTTACTTTAGGCATTAAACCTAGTCGTCCTGATACCGGATATGGTTATATTCAGTACCATGAATCTGATGATGAAATGAAAATGGTGAAGACCTTCACTGAAAAACCTTCCTTGGAATTGGCTCAAACATTTTTAGATAGTGGTGATTTTTTATGGAATGCCGGAATTTTTATTTGGAGCATTTCTAGCATCAAAGCTGCATTTAAAGAACATTTACCAGAACAGTTCAGTTTGTTTAAAGAAGCCCTAGACTCCTATTTTACTTCAAAGGAAGCGGAAACCATTCAACAAATTTATGAGCAGACTCGCAGCATTTCAATTGATTATGGAATCATGGAAAAGGCGGGAAATGTGTATGTAATTCCTGTTGAGTTTGGATGGAACGATTTAGGAACTTGGACTTCTCTCTATGAAATTTCTGATAAGGACGAAAATGGAAATGTGAAAAAGGGTCAAAATATTCTGACTTACCAAACCGAGAATACCATGGTTCATACATCTTTGGCTTCGAGTGGAAAAATCTTTGTATTGAATAGTGTTAAGGATTTAATAGTTGTTGATACTCCTGATGTGCTCATGATTTGTGATAAAAACAAAGAACAAGAGGTTAAAGAAGTTGCAACTGATATCAAGATTCGTTTCAACGAGAAATATTCTTAGCTTATGGCGCTAATTCCTCCTTTTTTAAAAGAAGGTTCCATAATAGGGATTACGGCTACTGCTAGGAAAGTATCAAAAGCTGAAATTGAGCCTGCCATTGCGCTTTTTCAAAAATGGGGTTTACAGGTTAAACTTTCATCAACTTTGTTTTGCGAAGACAATCAATTTGCTGGAACAGATACTGAACGTGCCAAAGGTTTACAGGAATTATTGAATGATGATTCTGTAGAAGCCATTATCATTGCAAGAGGTGGATATGGGAATGTAAGAATGATTGATTTGATTGATTTTTCATCTTTGAATCATCGAGCAAAATGGATCATTGGTTTTAGTGATATTACAGTTTTACAATCTGCATTATTTAGTAGCGCTGATTTAGCTTCATTACATGCTCCCATGGCATTTAGTTTTCAGCCAGAGCGATTTCATACAGAGAGCGCTGAAAGTTTAAGAAAGGCTTTGTTTGGTGAGGGTATTCAAATTAATGTTCCTATTCATGATTTGAATACAATCCAATCTGGTGCTGTTATAGAGGGTGAATTAATTGGTGGTAATTTATCGGTACTATATTCTTTGCTTGGCTCTCAAACTCTACCTAATGCTTCCAATAAGATATTATTCTTGGAAGATTTAGACGAATACCTTTACCATATAGATCGAATGATGATGGGTTTAAAAAGGGCAGGTTTTTTTAAAGGACTCAAAGCTGTTTTAATCGGTGATATGTCCGACATGAAAGACAATGCCATTCCATTTGGAAAAAATGCTTTAGAGATTATACACGAACACATTGCTGAATTAGGTATTCCGCTGGTTTTTGGTTTGCCTTGTGGACATGAAAAAATGAATTTGTGTCTAGCAATTGGTGCTGAAATGAAGGTGGAAATGCGCTCGGATTTTATAAGCTTAAGACAGCTTTAGAAGTATAGTTTTACTACTGCTATTCCTGCTAGAACGCAAACCAAATCAACCAATAACATAATCCCTAAAGTGTATCTGGTTTCTTTAACATTTACTGAGCCAAAATACAAAGCCACTACATAAAATGTTGTTTCTGCAGCGCCCTGAAATAAGCAGGATAATTGTCCAGTTAAACTATCTGGTCCATAAGTTTTCATAGCATCTAGCATAAATCCACGAGAACCGCCAGCACTAAAAGGACGCATAATTGCAACCGGTATAGCTTGGGTAATTTGAGGATCTACATGAAATAAATTCATAAGTGAGGAAATGCCTCCCATTACAATTCCCATTAGACTAGAATTTCTGAAGATACTCAGTGCTACTAACATGGCAATCATGTATGGTAGAACTCGCACACCCGTTGTAAAACCATCTTTGGCTCCATGTACAAATGAATCAAAAATATTGGTTTCATTGGCTTTGAATACTTTTTCGTTCCAGATTGAATAAGCCACCACCAATCCAATTATAACTAACAAAACGGCATTACTTAGATTGCCAGTGAAATGAAATTTCTCTAAGCCACTCAAACTACTTATGTAGAATAAAAGACCTGCAATTATTGCAGTCACTGAACTAACTGCAATTACTACAACTCCATTTAATAAATTAATTTTTTGTTTGATGCTTACAAATACCAAAGCTGCTAATGTTCCTATAAAAGAAGTAATGATTGTTGGCAACATAATATCAGCTGGATTTGCAGCATGTTGTGCAGCTCTATAACCAATAATAGAAGTTGGAATAAGGGTTAATCCTGCTGCATGCAAACACAAAAACATAATCTGGCTATTGGAAGCCTTGTTTTTATCGGGATTTACCTCTTGCAAACTTTCCATGGCTTTGAGTCCGAAAGGAGTTGCTGCATTATCTAAGCCCAAGAAGTTAGCTGCAAAATTCATCGTCATGAATCCATATGCAGGATGATTTTTGGGTAATTCTGGGAATATTCGGGCAAAAAATGGAGCCAATATTTTTGCCATCCTATTCATGGCATTCGAGTCATTTAACAAGTTTAACAAACCACAAAAGAAGGTGAGGTAACCAATTAAGGGAAGCCAAATATCCATAATGGTGTTTTTGCAAGTTGGAAAAATGCCATCAGCAGATTGCTTTCCAAAACTCATTTCAACCGTGCCATTGTCTAACAGTCTGTATAAAGTATCGTTATTGCTGAATCCATTCGCTTTATTTTGTTGAATTAGAGATAGGAAAGCAGTATCGGCTTGAAAATAAGAGAGTGGTTTTTCAGATACTAAAACGGCATCATTTTGTTTACCATTAATCAATCCATTTAAAGAATAGAGTTGATTTGTGACAAGTAAGAAGAAAATGTACAATACACTTAACACAATCATCCAACTCCAAAATCTGCTTAATGCCATAAACTTTTTGTTTGCTACGATTCTACTAAAAAAATATGGTTTTTGAGTGAAAGGAATCTGAATTTTGTTAATTATAGGTTAGGCAAGTACCATAGATTTTGTTAATCAATTGAAATATGTAAATAAAGTATAATTCAATATTATTAAAAATAGATATGCCTTTTGTTTATTTTAGCCTTATGAAAGAAACACCCTTTAATTTATCGGAAGAAGAAAAATTGAAGTATCGTTTGAGTTTAAGTTATGAAGAGCGATATAAGGCTGCTTTGAAAATGATTAGGATTTATAATCAATTGAAAAAAGCGAAGATTATTAAACCTGAAAAATAGATGGATGTTTTAGATAACGATTTGGGAGAATTTTGGAAGGCCCTCATAAATAATGATGTTCAATTCATTATGGTAGGTGGTTTTGCCGCTGTACTTCATGGAGTTAGCAGAATAACTCAAGATTTGGATATTTGGATTAAAGATACTAGGTCTAATCGAATTAACTTAAGGAAAGCAATTTCGGATTCCGGGCTAGGAGATTTTGAACAATTGGAGAACATGAGATTTATTGCAGGATGGACAACCATATTTTTGGCACCTGGTTTAGAACTTGATATTATGACTGAATTGAAGGCTTTTCCTCAGGAAGAATTTGATGAATGCCTTTCAATTGCCTACAAAGCGGATCTTATGGGGAATATTGTTCCCTTTCTCCATATTAATAATTTAATCATAGAGAAGAAAGCATGTTCAAGACCAAAAGATTTATTAGATGTAGATGAACTTGAAAAGATTATAAAATTATCATAAAAAAAGCCATCGTTTCTGATGGCTTTTTTTTTATCCTAAATAGGCTTTTAAAATTTTACTCTTGCTAGATTTTCTCAATCTTCTAAGTGCTTTTTCTTTAATCTGACGAACACGCTCGCGTGTTAATCCGATTTTTTCGCTGATATCTTCCAAAGTATGCGCCGGGCCGCCATCTAAACCATAATAGAACTTCAAGACATCTCTCTCTTTTTCACTTAAGGTTGAAATAACACGGTTGATTTCTTTTTGTAAAGATTCATTGATTAACTGAACATCTGGTCTAGGTTCATCATTTGAATCTAATATTCCTAATAAGGTATTGTCTTCTCCGTCTGTTAAAGGGGCATCAATACTCAAATGACGACCAGTTGAACGCAAAGCATTTTCTACTTCCTGTAAAGGAATATCCATAGCTTCAGCAATTTCTTCAACAGTTGGTTCACGTTCTAGTTCTTGCTCTAATTTGGCAGAGGTATTACCAATTCTACCAATAGATCCTACTTTATTTAAAGGTAAACGAACAATACGTGATTGATCAGCCAAAGCCTGAAGAATGGATTGACGAATCCACCATACTGCATAAGAAATGAATTTAAATCCACGTGTTTCATCAAAACGTTTAGCAGCTTTAATCAAACCAAGGTTTCCTTCGTTAATTAAATCTCCTAATGTTAAACCTTGGTTTTGGTATTGTTTTGATACAGATACTACGAAACGTAAATTGGCATTCACTAAACGCTCTAGTGCCACTTGGTCACCTTCTCTGATACGACGTGCCAATTCAACTTCTTCCTGGGCGTCAATCATTGGTACCTTACTAATTTCATTCAGGTACTTGTCCAGCGACTTACTTTCACGATTCGTGAACTGTTTACTAATTTTGAGCTGCCTCATATATGCTTTTTCTCTCCTCTTCTTTTTGTTAGAATCTGCAAATTTCGTGAAAAGATATGCGAATCAATAAATAATTCAAGTGAAAAATCTTAAACTATTAACAATCAATAGTATAAAACAAAATTTGTCTTTTCACTATAGCTGCCATTTGTGGTCATATTTATGACATCAAACTAAAAACCAGCCAACTACTGCCATATGCCAGTAGGGTTAGGTACAGAAATTGGATGATAGCCCATTTGTTTCCGCCTGTTTCTTTCTTCACAATTGCAACGGTACTCATACATTGAAGCGCAAATGCATAAAATATCAATAATGAAAACACACTAGCTAGCGAATAACTAGGTTTCATGGTTTGTTGATTTTTGTCGTGCATCATTTTGTTTCTGATAGAATCTAAATCGTCATCAGATCCGCTTACGCTGTAAATGGTACTCATGGTCCCAACAAACACTTCTCTTGCAGCCATAGAGGTTAATAAGGCTATTCCAATTTTCCAATCAAATCCCAATGGTCGAATAACAGGCTCTATTAGTTTACCAAATTGACCCGCATAACTAGCTTCTAATCGCTGTGATTTGTAGTTCAATTCTAGTGAATCTAATTGAGCTTGTGCTGAATGATGTTGTGTTGCTAATTGAATTTGTTGTGCATATTCTGATTTAGCTTTATTCATCTGAACAGTTGGTCCTGTTGAAGCTAGCACCCAAAGAATTACAGAAACTGCCACAATTATTTTTCCAGCACCAACAATAAAGGCACTCGATTTTTCAACAAGTTCAATAAAGATATTAGAAGCAACTGGCATTTTGTATCCAGGAAGTTCCATGAGGAAGTAGTTTTTCTCTTCGTTTTTAATGAATTGCTTAAATAACCAAGCACTAAAAATTGCTGCACCAAAACCTATTAAATACATCAACATCAATACCAAACCATGCACATTAAAAGGTCCCCATTTAGCGGTGTCGGGAATGAGCATAGAAATGAGTAAGGTGTATACGGGTAGTCTAGCTGAACAGCTCATTAATGGAATAACTAAAATAGTAATGAGTCTTTCTTTTTTGTTTTCAATGCTTCTACTTGCCATGATGCTTGGCACTGCGCAAGCCATACCTCCAATTAATGGGACAATAGATTTTCCGTTCATCCCAAAAGGTCTCATGACTCTATCCATAATGAATCCAACCCTTGCCATATAACCAATATCTTCTAAAATGGCAATGAATAAAAACAAGATAACAATTTGAGGAAGAAATACAATTACACCACTTAATCCTGCAAGAATTCCATCAACAATTAAATCATTGAGCATGCCTGCAGGTAATGATTCTTTCACATAATTAGAAATCTCTGCAAAGATCCATTCCACCCAATCCATAGGGTAGGAGCTCCAACTAAATATGGCTTGAAATATCAGGAAAAGCAGGGTAAGGAAGATTCCTATTCCATAAAAGCGATGGGTAAGAACCTTGTCTACTTTTTTACTGATGGAGCCTTTTAGTGTTTGTTCCTTTTTGATTCGTGCTCGCTTTACAGCTTGATCAATAATTTGATATCTGCTTAAAACCTCTTTCTCCTGAAATGCCCTTACATCAAATTGGTATTTTGCAATAATGTCACGAATGGTTTTTGATTTTTCACTCAATAAATCTGCTGCATTGATAGCGTATTGTAGCGCTGCGTATTGATTTTTCTTATCAGTAACTCTGCTTATTTCTTCCAAAAAGTCTTTAGGTACCTTATCTAATGAGTAAAACTGAGAGATTTTTCTTTCAGCTTCATTCAATAACAATTTTTTGAGTTCATGAATACCTTCCTTATTTCGTGCATTGATGCTCGTAACAGGAACCCCCAATTCTTTAGACAAGATTTCGTTGTCGTAAGATATCCCTCTTTTGGCAGCAATATCTTGCATGTTCATTGCTAGAATTACTGGTACCCCTAAATCACAAACTTGTGTAAATAGTAGTAAGTTTCTTTTTAGATTAGAAGCGTCTGCTATAAAAACAACCAAATCAGGATAGTTTGTTTCGGCTTTGTTTCTCAGGATTTCATAAGTAACCAATTCATCTGCCGATTTTGGATACAAACTATAGGTGCCAGGTAAATCAATTACATGTAGCTTAATGCCGGGTGCTAGCCAAGTCTCACCTGTTTTCTTCTCAACAGTTGTACCTGGGAAATTAGAAACCTTTTGTTTCAATCCTGTTAAGGCATTAAACGATGATGTTTTTCCGCTATTGGGATTACCAACAAGGGCTATGGTGATACTCTTCTCCACTAGGCTTTTTCAATTTCTATTTCAGCTGCATCTTCTAAACGAAGACACAATTTGTATTCACCTACGTTCACGGCTATAGGGTCGCCAAATGGAGCTACATTCTCTAAACTCACTGTCTCTCCAGGAAGCACTCCCATCTCAAATAGTTTAAGTGAAAGCGTTTCGCAGTTTACCGAAACAATGGTTGCGGTTTCTCCT
>JBMLPO010000197.1:0-2229 GCA_049242065.1 Bacteroidia bacterium | reverse complement strand
CTGTTTCGGTGCAATTAAGTGGGGGACAAAATTATTTTCGTCAGGCACTTTTTGGAATTGATTTCAATGGAAAAAAGGTAAAACACCATATCAGTTTGCAGCACCTTAGTTCAGATGGATATAGAAAGAATACAGATTTTTTAAATAGACAAGTTTATTACCAGAACGACTTCAACGCATTAAAAGGAAGTTTTCAAGGAATGGCAGGTTTTCAAGAGAAGAACACGGGCTCCAATGGTTTTTATACCGATAGATTTCCATGGCAATTCGAAACCACCAAGATGGGTTTTGCCGGAATGAATTACCTTCATCAAAACAATAAATTCAGAGCAAGAACTGCGCTTCGTTTACATGATGATGAATTCCTGTTGAAACGCGATACACCATCCTTTTCAAGAAATACACATAGCTCTTTGTCGTACAATCTCGATTTAAATTACAGCTCTCAAAATAAGTTGGGCATATGGAATTTGGGTGCCGATTTGCGCTATGATCAAATCAATAGCAATAGTTTGGGAAACCGCAATCGTTCTATTATTGGATTGTTTGCCGATCAAACGTTTCAGTTGAATGAACAGTTCAAACTTATACCAGGTATTTGTTTGAATGCTTATTCAGATTTTGGATTAACCACTTACCCATCTTTAGACCTTTTGTATAAATACAATTCAATCTCCTTGAGTGGACAAGTATCAAGGTGTTTTAGGGTTCCATCATTTACCGAATTGTATTATTCAGATGGAGGTAAAACGAGCATTGGAAATCCAGAACTAAAACCTGAGCAAGCCTGGTCTTATGAGGCGAATTTGTTTATCAGGAAACCGTTTTTTGTAATCAGTGCGGCTATGTTTAGAAGAGATGGTTTGAAACAGATTGATTGGATAAAAGATTCTGCAACAGCTGTGAGTTGGATTGCTCAAAATCAATCAGAAATTCAAACAAATGGATATGAACTTTCTTTGGATATCAAACCAGCTTATTTCAGAGAAAATGCCATCATCAATAAACTCAATTTTTCTTATTGCAAATTAGACTTGAATCAAGTTCAAACTACTGGTATTTCGAGGTATGCATTTGATTATTTAAAAAGTCAATTCACGGCTAGTGCCTTTATTAAAATCAACGGGCATTTAGATTTATCTATCAGATCACGTTATGAAAACAGGATGAGTTATACAGCTTATTGGTGTTGGGATAGCAAACTGCAATACCAACACAACAGAACTGTTTTATTTGCCGAAGCCAGCAATTTGTTTGACATCACTTACAAAGAAGTAGGTAATGTTATTATGCCTGGCAGATGGATTCGTTTTGGTATGTCGTTTAAATTGATGATGAGATAAAAACAATATCAAAAGGCATCCATTCATTTTTATAAGACGTCAATTTGTTTTAATCCCTCAATTACCCTGGGCTGAAGCCACAGGGCTATTGAGGGATCAGCAACATTCATTAAGATTAAAACACATTTTATTGTATTTCAAATTGATTTTATTCTGTAGGGTATTACATCATGAAACAAACAAAATGGGTTTCATTTAATTCCGGAAGTTTTAATGAATCGTTATTCATAAACGATTATGGATCTTAAACAAATTTCTAAAACCCCAAAGGGGTTAAATGTCTCTAGAACAAGAATGGTGCGCCAATTCCCGGAGATTATTGAGCAACCAGCAACATTCATTAAGATTAACATACATTTTCTTTTATTCAAATTGATTTTATTCTGTAGGGTATTACATCATGAAACAAACAAAATTGGTTTCATTTAATTCCTGAAGTTTTAACGAATCGTGATTAATACATGATTATGGATCTTAAACAAATTTCTAAAAACCCCAAAGGGGTTAAATGTCTCTAGAACAAGAATGATGCGCCAATTCCCCAAGATAACAAATCTGGCGGACCTGCGGTCCGCCAGATTTGTTATCTTGTTGTTTTCATTATTAATGTAATCCATCCAATGATTGAAAATAAAAATCTAATGGTCTTTGCAAATGAACCTTCCATTCATTTTTAATATGATTTCAATTTCTATTAATCCCGCCATAACCCTGGGCTGAAGCCACAGGGCTATGGCGGGATTAGCAACATTCATTAAGATTAAAATACATTTTCTTCTATTTCAAATTGCATTCATACAAAACCTATTCAACTATAACCGGTTCGTTTATTTGCTTCCTTTCCTCGCCATACCAATTAATTTTTCTTGATACATACATCATAATT
>JBMLPO010000196.1:0-1879 GCA_049242065.1 Bacteroidia bacterium | reverse complement strand
ACCATTTTGCGGGATTGGATTTAGCCGATTCGGATGTATTAAGAAGAGCCATGAGTGGTAAGTATAGATCGAAGGCGGAGTTTCAGCGCATCGTCGATAAATTCTTTTCCAATTGTGCAGAGCGTGGTTATCCAGAAGCCATTACCAAAGAGGTTTGGCGGCAGGTTGAAAGTTTTGCAGGTTATTCATTTAGCAAAGCACATTCCGCTTCATTTGCAGTAGAGAGCTTTCAAAGTCTTTATCTCAAAACCTATTACCCTATGGAATTTATGGTGGCGGTGATTAATAATTTTGGTGGATTTTATTCAACTTGGGTATATGTACAAGAACTCAAAAAGACTGGTGCAGCGGTACATTTACCCTGTATCAACAATAGCGATTATCTAACCAATCTAAAGGGTAATGATGCTTGGTTAGGTTTTATTCATGTGCAGAATTTAGAGTCAGAAATTGTCAAACAAATCATTCAAGAAAGAATGGATCATGGTCCTTTTTTGGGTTTGTATGATTTGATTGCAAGAGTGCCAATGGGTCTAGAACAACTTTTGATATTGGTGAAAATTGGTGCATTTAGATTTACTGGTTTGGGTAAAAAACAATTGATGTGGGATGCACATTTGCAATTTCGTCAACACAAAGAGCAAGCACATAGTACAAGTTTGGTCTCACAACAATTACAGATGGCTTCAGAACATTTGGCATTTCATCCACAAGACATCAAAAACTTTTCTCTTCCTGCATTGGTACACGATCCCCTAGAGGATGTATACGATGAAATGGAGCTCTTAGGATTTGTTGTGAGTAGGACAGAATTCGATTTGTTAAAAACAAGTTTTCGTGGTGGAATTAGAGCCGCTGAAATGAAAATGCATACAGGTGATACTGTCAGGATTTTGGGTGAATTGGTTTGTGTGAAGCCACTTAAAACCAGCAAAGGAGAATACATGTGTTTTGGTACTTTTTATGATTTGGATTATGCATTCTTTGATACCACACATTTCCCTCAAAGTTTAAAACAATATCCTATTGATGGTAGAGGTGTGTATTTAATAGAAGGAAAAGTAGCTGAAGAATTTGGGTATTATACCATAGAGGTACACCGCTGTTCTAAACTGCCTCGTCAGTCTGATCCGAGGTATTAAAGTGTTTTGTGCTTATTGATTTTAAAATTGGCAGACTCAAACACCAAGATTTGGGTCAAATGCAAATGTATGTAAACTACTATGATAGGAAAATTAAAAGCCCTGAAGATGCGCCAAGTATTGGTATTATTATTTGTAAAAACACGAGTGATGCAGTTGTTGAAATTACCTTGCCAAAGGGTAACAAAACCATTTTTGCTAAACAATATAAACTTTATTTTCCAAGTGTAATTGAGCTCAAAAAACTAGTAAAATCTTGAAATTTTTTCAATTGACGTTTCCGTAATAATCAGATTTTCAGGAGTATGAATAGCGTGAATTTTCGATACACTGTCTCGGAATTTCATCAAGTTACAGCCTTCACTTCTCCATCTATCTTTTGCTTTCGGTACTTTGCCAAATTTCACCTAAAATTGCAGTCTTTTACGAAATTCATGTCGAAACAAATTTTAATTACTGGAGGTGCTGGTTTTGTAGGTTCAACGCTTTGTTTATCACTTAAACAAAAGTATCCTAATTATACAATTCATGCATTAGATAACTTACGCAGAAGGGGTTCAGAATTGAATATCGCACGTTTGAGAAATGCCGGAGTGAATTTTGTTCATGGTGATATTCGTAATATGGAAGATTTACTTCAATTCGAACATTTAGATGTAGTAATTGATGCTTCTGCCGACCCTTCTGTGCTTTCAGGAATAAACTCACCAATTTATCCATTACTCAACAGTAATTTG
>JBMLPO010000195.1:0-7361 GCA_049242065.1 Bacteroidia bacterium | reverse complement strand
CACTAATAGAGAACATGTTTTTGGTGGTATCTAAACGTCCAACCATATCCATGTTAATCATGTAATTTACTTTGTTTAAATCGATGGTTGGGTGTTCAACAAAATACCTTGATCCCAATAAACCTTCTTCTTCTCCACTAAAAGCAATGAATACATAGTTTTGAGAACGGTACGGCGATTTTTGAATCAATTCAGCCAGTTCGATCAAAGCCGCAGTTCCACTTGCATTGTCGTCGGCACCATTATGAATTTGTGGTTTTTCATTCTGTGTTTTTCTATAAGTTGAACCACCCAGCTCATTGTAACCTAAATGGTCATAATGAGCACCAATGACTACTGTTTTTTCAGCTTTGTTGTTGATATAACCAATTACATTATGACCTTCTAATTCAATTCCCATGGTATCTATTGAAATGGCGGCTTTTGCATTCACAAAGTTGATGGAATCGAGGTGATTGGTTTTACTTAAAAAATAAACAGGACCATGCGTAAATTTTCCTTTTGTTATTGGTTTGAAATCAGGTTCTAAATTGGCATCATTGGTATTGATTACAATAACGGCATCAGCACCTTTGTGAAAAGCAGTATCGAGTTTTGCATCCAAAGAAGCATAAGGAGCTAAATTAGAATGTGGGTTATCAGCATCAGGACGGCCTAATTTAATCACCACAATTTTCCCTTTGATACTTTTATGAGAGGCATAATCATTATGACCTAAAGCAGGGGCTTCAATGCCATAACCCAACCATACACATTTACCAGAAACTTCACCTATACCAGAACCTTCGAGTGGGTAATTTTTGGCTCTGTCTATTCTTTCAAATTTGATTTCACCTGCTTTGGTTTCTAAAATTAATGAGGCCTTTTTATAGGATATTTTTTTGATTTTGAAACTCTGTATATAACCTTGTTCACCTTTTTGCCATAGATTCATTGATTGGAAATTTTCCACTAAAAACTCATAAGCCATTTTCTCTCCTTTGCTACCAATGAGTCGGCCTTCTAAACGATCATCAGCCAAGTAAGAAATATTATGCTCTAAGGATTGAATGATATCTGCATCAGGTTTTGGCAGGGTCTGTGCATTTAAAACAAAAGGAATGATTAAAACAAAAAGGATGGCGATTTTTTTCATATCGCGTCAAAAATACAGAAGTTCAGCTATTAATTGGTTGTGTTTTTTAGCTAATCACATTCAAATTTTTGAGGATTTCAAACAAGAGCTTGAAGAATACTAGCGACACAAAACTTGCGAATACGAGTCGTATTGTTTTTTGAGAAGCTTTTTGTGCCATTTTAACACCAAAAGGGGCAAAGATAAATGTGGCCAAAATCATTGGAAATACAACAGGTAAAAAGATATTTCCAATTTGATAATCACTTATTTTTTCACTTGCCGGACTACTCAAATTATAAACCCCCATGACAATTGCAAATAAAGGAATGACCCCATTTGAAATGGAAGATGCTTTTTTGATAGATTGTTTCATCCAATCTGTAAACAAGGGAGTCATGACCACTCCGCCGCCTAAACCAGAGAAAGCTGTTACCATACCAGCAAAAAAACCAGTAGTAGCGTATTGCCAATTGGGTGCATTGTGCTCTGCATTAAAAAGGGGCTTTTTAGCAAACATTCGCAGCACAATAATGAATAACATCAAAGCAAATACATAGTTAAAAATTTGCTTACTGTACCAATCACCATTCTTAATAAGGTAGGTTAAAACCAAAGCACTCAGCATACCAGGAATGGCTGTTCTGAGAATTTCTTTGGGATAGAAATTTCCCATTTTATATTGTTTATAGGAAGAAAGACTACCCGAAAAAATGATTGTAAAAAGAGAGTTAGCTAAGATAGCTTTCACCAAAACATCATTCTTCAATCCAATTTTCGATAAGAAAAAGTCGAGTACCGGTATATAAACTATACCACCACCAACACCCAGAAAACCTGAGAGAAAAGCCCCAATTGACCCAAACAGTGCGAGTAAAATATAATCTGATAATTCTAACAAAACTTACTTCTTAGCTTGAAGCAAAGATGCATATTTTGTTGAATTTGCAAGAAGATTTAATGCCTCTTGTATTTCTAAATCGTGCGCAAAAGAGGCTTCTGTTTTACCTTTTTGGAAATAATATCTTTTCACAATTTCCTCTTCTAATAGGGAAATGATTTCTGTTTTATTTTTTTGGATATCACTCGATTTGTCTCTTTTCAACTGTTGTTTAAGAGCTTCATAAGTAGATTTCACCGATTCAAAATATTTCTCTTCCTCTGCTTTCTTTTTAAACTCTTCCAATTCTTGTTCAGTTTGTGTGGTGTATTCATAGTTCTTACCTGAAGCAAATTGTTTGAAGTCTTCGAAGTCAGCATCCGTTAATTGAAAAGATTTGGCATCAGCACCTAATACTGCATGTGATTCTTTGTACTTAGTGGCATAATCAAAAATAATATGTTTGGCCACTAAACTTTGAACAGGCAAAGGCAAAGCTTTTAGTTCTACTTTGATATCAGGCTCTACCCCACCACCATCATAAACGGTTCTACCATTTTTTGTTTTAAAAGCTCGTTTTAATGAATCTGGAACAGAAGCAACACTGCCATCCTCATTGCGGTGTGAGTAGTCTAAAGCTTGAATGCACCTGCCACTTGGAGTATAGTACTTAGCAGTTGTAATTTTAATCTGAGTATTGTAGTTCAAAGGACGAGTAGACTGAACCAAACCTTTACCGAAAGTTCTTTGTCCGATAACTACTCCCCTATCCAAATCTTGAATGGTACCAGAAACAATTTCAGAAGCAGAAGCAGAACCTCTATTGGTTAATACTACCACAGGAATATTGATGTCAGTTCCATTCATTTGAGTTTGATAAGATTTATCCCATTCAGCAACCTTACCCTTGGTGCTCACTACCAATTGACCTTGTGGTACAAAAACATTTACAATATTCACTGCTTCGTTTAACAAACCACCCGGATTACCGCGTACATCTAAAATGATATTTTTTGCATTTTGTTTTTTCAATTCAACTAAAGCATTTCTTACTTCATTGCCTGCATCATTGGTAAAAGATGAAAGTTTGATATATCCAGTTTCAGCATTGATCATTCCATAATAAGGAACATTTTTTAATTTGATTTCCTCACGGATGATTGATTTGCTTAAAGTTTCATTGCCACGTTTGATGAGCAATTTCACCTCAGAACCAGCCTGACCCTTTAAAAGTTTACTGATATCAGAAGTATTTTTTCCTTTCACAGGTTTGCCATCTACTTCAAGTAAAATATCACCTGCACGCAGATCTGCCTTTTGTGCTGCAAATCCTTCATAAGGATCGGTGATCATTACATAATCATCACGTTGCATGATTTGAGCCCCAACACCACCATATTGACCAGTCATTTGAAAACGGAAATCTTCAGCCTCAGCTTCTGAAATAAAATTGGTATAAGGATCGAGCGTTTTTAGCATCTCATCGATGGCCTTTTTGTTCATTTTCCCCGCATCAATTTCATCAACATAATAGGTATTGATTTCACGAAAAACAGAAGCATATAATTCTAAGTTTTTAGAAATCTCAAAGTACTTATCACTTACTTTAAAAGATAAAAGACCAAGAATAGAAAGGCAAAGAGCCCATATGAATATTTTTTTCTTACCAATTAACCACTTCATACGTCCGAAAATAAGGCATGCAGGCCTTAGAAACAATTTGTGTTTGGTATTTTTTATTTAAAAGGGACATTAGATTGACAAAAGGACTTAATAAAACTCAAACTGACTTGTGAAGAATGAATGAGGGATTTTTGGTAAAAATTTATCATTCAATTTAATCTTAGCTAAAATTTTAGTAAGTTGCTTGCTTGTTCAAATCCTACCAAATACTAGGGATTTGGCTAGCAATTAGAAAATTAAATAGAACATGAAGGCTTGTATTTTTGATTTAGATGGGGTGTTGGTTGATACCGCGAAATACCATTTTATTGCCTGGAGAAGATTGGCAAATGAATTAGGCGTTGATTTTAACGAACACGACAATGAACAATTAAAAGGTTTATCACGAGATGCATCATTGGATGTGATTTTGCAGAAGGGAAACTTAAGCGCCACATTAGTGCAAAGGACAGAATGGATGCACAATAAAAATGAGTGGTATCTTGAATTGGTCCACCAAATGAATGCAGATGAAGTGCTACCCAATACCAAAGAATTATTGGCTGATTTAAAATCGAATGGCTGCAAAATTGCTTTAGGGTCGGCAAGTAAAAACGCTGTATTGATTTTAGAAAGAGTAGACATACTCAAATATTTTGATGCCATTGTAGATGGCACTAAAACTTCCAAATCAAAACCTGACCCTGAAGTGTTTTTATTGGGAGCAAAAGAACTAGCTTGTTCTCCAAATGAATGTATTGTTTTTGAGGATGCCATCAGCGGTGTTCAAGCAGCAAAAACAGGTGGTTTCTTTGCCATTGGAATTGGCAGTGAAGAAGTATTAACACAAGCAGATATTGTATTTCCTTCTTTAGAAGGATTGAGTTTTGAAAAATTAAATCAGATAAAATTTTAAGCGATGAAAGATTACTTTAAACAAAACGAATGGCAAATTATTGAAGAAGGATTTGACCCGGCATTTCATGAAGCAGCTGAAAGTATTTTCAGTATTGGAAATGGGAAGATGGGACAAAGAGCCATGTTTGAAGAAAAATACAGTGGGAAATCTTTACAAGGTTCTTATGTAGCTGGTGTTTATTACCCAGATAAAACACGTGTGGGTTGGTGGAAAAACGGTTATCCTGAATACTTTGCAAAGGTTTTAAATAGTCCGAATTGGATTGGTATGGATATAATTATTGATGGAGAATCAATGGATTTATTCAAGAACAGGCCTAGCAATTTCAAGCGTGTTTTAGATATGAAAGAAGGCTTGTTACAAAGAAGCTTTTCTTATCAAACTGCAAGCGGCAAAAAGTTTGATGTCTTCGTTGAACGATTCATGAGCAGAGCAGATGATGAAATTGCTTGTATCCGCTATCAAATCAAAGCACACGATCATGCGAATGTTGAATGGAATGCTTTCATAGATTCATTTGTTAAAAACAAAGACTCCAATTATGATGAAATTTTCTGGAGCAGAGTGAATGAAAAACATGGTTCAGATTATGCCTTACTTCGTTCTAAAACAAACAAATTAAATTTTGAAGTCTGTGAAGGTTTCAGAGTAAAAGTAAGTGTTGATGGAAGTGAAATTCAATCAACAAGCTACTCTAGCGCTGAATGGAAGGCACAAAGCACTAGCAGTATTCAATTCGAAAAAGGCAAAACTTATACCTTTGAGAAGTATGTTTCTATTGTATCAAGTTTGTACTATGATACCAATGAAATAGAAAAAGCTTGCGAACTTGGCATTCAGAAAGCTGATGAAATGGGATATGATACTTTGAAACAAAGACATATCAATTCATGGGCAGAGATATGGAAGAATGGTGATATACAAATCCAAGGTGATACGGCAGCACAGCAAGGAATTCGTTTTAATATTTTCCAATTACATCAAACTTATACTGGAAGAGATCCTCGATTCAATATTGGTCCGAAAGGCTTTACCGGAGAGAAATACGGAGGTTCAACATATTGGGATACTGAAGCATATTGCATTCCATTTTACTTAGGAACATCAGACCCTGCTATCTCTAAACAATTGTTGGTATATCGCTATAAACAATTAGACAAAGCCATTGAAAATGCAGCAAAATTAGGCTTTACCAAAGGAGCTGCCTTGTATCCAATGGTGACCATGAACGGAGAAGAATGTCACAACGAATGGGAAATTACCTTTGAAGAAATTCACCGAAATGGAGCCATTGCATATGCTGTTTTCCAATATGCATTGTACACAGGCGATTTGTCTTATTTAAGTGAAGGTGGAGCTGAAGTTCTTTTAGGCATCAGCAGATTCTGGGCACAAAGGGTACATTGGTCGGATGCCAAAAAACAATATGTGATGCATGGCGTAACCGGACCCAATGAATACGAAAACAATGTAAACAACAATTGGTATACCAGTTATATTGCTATGTGGTGTTTGAAATACACTGCAGAAGTCATTGATTATTTAGAGAAAAATGAATCAGCTTATTACCTAAATTTTGTTTCAAAAACCTCTCTACAAAAAGAAGAATTAAGTAAGTGGGAACATATTAGAACCCATATGTTTTTTGCAAAAGATGAAGACTTAGGAATCTTCTTACAACAAGAAGGATATTTAGACAAAGAACAAAAAATGGCGGCTGATTTGAATCCTGCCGAAAGACCTATCAACCAACATTGGAGCTGGGATAGAATACTCAGATCCTGCTTCATTAAACAAGCAGATGTATTACAAGGATTGTTTTTATTCGAAGACCATTTCGACAAAGAAACATTAAGAAGGAATTTCGATTTTTATGAACCAAGAACTGTTCATGAATCATCATTATCACCATGTATTCACGTGATACAAGCTGCTAAATTAGGCTATCAAGAAAAAGCCTATGAAATGTACTTAAGAACCTCTCGATTAGATTTAGACGACTACAATAAAGAAGTGCATGAAGGATTGCATATCACTAGTATGGCAGGAACCTGGATGGCAGTGGTGATGGGTTTTGGGGGATTGAGAATCAAAAATAATTTATTGAACTTTTCACCTATGTTGCCAAAACAATGGAGCGGATTTAGTTTCTTGGTTCATTACAGAAATGCCAATATAAAAGTAAGTGTGAGCAAAGAAGAAATAGTACTTCAGCAAAACGAAAAAGAAGAATTGGTTTGTGAAGTATATGAAAAACCAATTGTATTAAAAAAGGGAGAAAGTTTTAAATTATCTATTCAATAAAATAAGACCTCATTCGCAAAGAATGAGGTCTTTTTATATCTTTACCTCAAACCAATGTAAACATGACAACAATAGAAAAACCAAGATTAAGTTTACTTCAGATCTTCAACATGAGTTTTGGATTCATGGGGATTCAATTTGGCTTTGCCTTACAAAATGGAAATGCCAGTGGCATCTTACAAAACTATGGAGCTCATGTTGAGCAATTATCCTGGTTTTGGCTGGTAGCGCCTTTAACTGGAATGATAGTTCAACCTATAATTGGACATTACAGCGATAACACCTGGGGCAAATTTGGCAGAAGAAAACCTTATATCATGATAGGTACAATTCTTTGCTGTTTAGCTCTGTTGTTGTTACCTAATTCAGCATCATTTTTTCAAGCCAAATCTGCCTTAATGATTGGAGCAGGCATGTTGATGATTATGGATGCCAGTATCAATATAGCGATGGAACCATTCAGGGCTTTGGTTGCAGATAAT
>JBMLPO010000194.1:0-2585 GCA_049242065.1 Bacteroidia bacterium | reverse complement strand
ACCCAATACTTCAGAACTTACTGTTCCTTTTTTCATGATAGCAGTAGTACCTTCTCTATTTAATAAAGTAATTGTACCAAACTTTTCTTCTCCGTATCTTAAATACTTCAACCTGATTTTATCACCTGGTCGCAGGTAGGCAATCTGCTCATCAAAATTGGCTTTTGTATCGATTGTTTTATCATTCACTGCCACAATCACATCACCTTTACGAATGCCACTTTGGTCCGCAGGTCCTTCTGTTAAAACATCATCAACATAAACACCATGGCTGTTATTGATTTTTAATTTACTAGCTAATGAGGCATCAATATCCTTCACATCCATTCCAGTAAATCCTCTTTGTACTTCTTTGAACTCAATTAAATCTTTGATGATTTTAGCTACAATGTTAACTGGTATAGCAAAGCCATATCCATTATAAGAACCCGTATTGGATGCAATGGCTGTATTGATTCCAATTAGCTTTCCATCTAAATCAACCAATGCACCTCCGCTGTTACCTGGATTAATTGCAGCATCTGTTTGTATAAATGATTCAATAGGAAATTGGTTGTTTACAATATTGATGTTTCTTCCTTTTGCAGAAACAATTCCTGCAGTTACTGTTGAAGTTAAGTTAAATGGATTTCCTACAGCCAATACCCATTCACCAATATCAACCTGATCTGAATTTCCCATCACCACATGAGGCAATCCTGCTGCTTCAATTTTTAACAAGGCCAAATCGGTGCTGGGATCACTTCCAATTATTTTTCCTTTATAAGATTGTTTGTTGTTATTGGTGATTACTTCAATTTGATCTGCATCTTTTACCACATGTAAATTGGTGACAATATAACCGTCGGCTGTTAAAATGACACCGGAGCCAGAGCTAGCAACGGGACCGCGTCTTCCAAAAAAATCGAAATTACTCCAAAAATCGAAATGAGGATCAATATAACCCCTTTGTTGATTGGTAAGAGTTTTAATGAAAACAACACAGGGTGTCGCCAATTTTGATGCCTTCACAAAATCTGCATTGGCTGTTATTTGACCCTTATAAGCCACAGAAGAATTGACATCTGCATTTTGCTCGCTGCGTTCCGACTTAGTTAAAACCACTGTGGTTTGAAACTGATTAAATACTGCTGCTCCCAGAATCCCTCCGGCAAAGCCCAAAACAATAGTGAGTACTTTTTTCATCTATTTGGTATTTTTATTTCATAAAAAGAGCCTGACAATTTTTCAAAAATCAAGCTCTATTCATACGAATGGTATCTAACAAAAATGATGCCTAGGGAACCACATTGATTCTTACTTTTAATTCCACATCACTGTTATTGGGATCATTCGAAATAATTCTAAATGTTTTTTCATCTCTTCCTGCCATATTGGTCAAATCCCATTTCAATTTCAATTTGGCTTTGCTACCTCTTTTGATGATCATCTTATCAATTGTAGGCGTAATACAATTACAACTTCTAACAATTCTTCTGATAATTAAATCACTTTTACCTTTATTTTCAATGGTAATTTCCTTTTCTGGACTCTGTTGAAAATTAACGTCACCAAAGTCTAAATCGGCTGTTTCCATTACAATCTTAGGAGCGCGTTTGATTTGTTTTTTGGTGAGTTTTGAGAAATCCTGTACCACCTCTGCATTGATATAAAATTTCTTTACTTTCAAGGTATCATCATTGGTGAGTATTTTAATTTCTTGACGAATCGGGCCATATTCTACAGGGATTTTCGGATAGAAATTCACATAAAGCGTCATATCACTATAAGGCACCATACTTGAAACATTTTTCTTGATGATGATATTATTGGGAGCATCAATTTTATAAATTTCAAAAGTCTTCGTACCAATATTGAACAAACTAAAATATCCTGAATCATATTTTGAGTCCAACACTTTATTAAAATTAAGGGTATTGGTATTCACAGCAATATTACCATACTGGTATTTATACATCTCACCTAAATCGTTTTTATTCGGAATCACATAACCAGTAATGCGAATCACCCTTGCTCTAGGCATGGCATTGGTTTCTAAAACAATTTCTTTATCGAATGGACCTTGTCTTCCTAATGGATCATAAGTAGCTTTAATAACACCTTTAGCACCAGCAGGGATTTCTTCGCGAGGCCATTCAGTTGAGGTACAACCGCAACCTGTGATTACATTTTCTATTTTTAATGGAACCTTACCCGTATTGGTAAATTCAAAAAAATGAAATACTCTTCCGCCTCTTTCATTGATATTACCGAAATCATGTTTCATGTGATTGAAAATAATTTCAGGATATACTGGAACAGCTGGCTTCTTCTCTACAACTTTTTTCTTTTGTGCAAATGCAACAAAGCTGAGCAAACTAAATAAATACAGGACAATAATTTTCTTCATAACACAAATGTCGTTTTCAATTCAAACATACTAAAATCAAAGATGTTTAAACTGACAAAATGGTTGCAAAACCTATAAAAGTTCAAACTTATCTGCATCATCAAATGCAGGAAAATCTTTTCTATATTGTTCTAATAACTCTTTCTTTATCTCGATGGTTTCTATACAAGCAATTTCAGATTGATGAAACAAGATT
>JBMLPO010000193.1:0-3281 GCA_049242065.1 Bacteroidia bacterium | reverse complement strand
CAAAAGCAAGGGCAACAGCAAGAGTAAGGAGAGAAGAAGCGAGAAGCGAGAGGTGGGAAGGAACAGCTGTTTCGAGCACTATTCGATCTCATAGCACGATTTGCTAGCAGCCAGTAGCTAGCAGCCAGTAGCCAGAAGCTAGCAGCCAGTAGCTAAGAAGCGAGAAGGAATAGCAAGAGCAAGAGTAAGGAGCGAGAGGCGAGAAGGAACAGCTGTTTCGAGGACTAATTAATCTCCTAGTACAATTTGCTAAGAGCCAGAAGCCAGGAGCCAGAAGCCAACAGCCAACAGCCAACAGCCAACAGCCAACAGCCAACAGCCAACAGCCAACAAAAACTGTTCATTAAAATAAACTTTGCACCATTAAATTCACATTAAGGAGTTTAAATATTTCAGTTTATTTTTCGAATTCAATTACCTTTGTTCAAATTGATTAGAATGAATAGAAAAAGAATAGTAGTAGGATTAATCTCAGCGGCAGCCTTGTTTGTTGCAGGTATTGTACTTCTTACTTTTCCGCCTCATCGTGCAATCAGTAAAGTAGCCAAAGACGCCAAAGCTATGATGTATCCTGGCTTCGGAATTTGGCTTCCACCTGATTACGAAGTTCATGGAATAGATGTTTCTCGCCACCAAAGAAAAATTGATTGGGAGTCGGTAAGTGAACATACCCACAATAATGTTGGAATCAATTTCGCTTTTATTAAAGCTTCAGAAGGACGTTCAATTAGAGACAATTATTTTGACGACAATTGGAAAGCTGCTAAAGAAAATAATATTCTAAGAGGTGCTTATCATTTCTTTCGTCCACATTTAACTCCTGAAGAACAATTCAGTTTGTTCAAATCACAGGTTAAATTAGAGAAAGAAGATTTACCTCCAGTTTTAGATGTAGAATTACGTGGAAGTTGTCCTCCAGCGCGTTTAAAGAAAAATGTAAAAAGATGGTTGGTGATGGCTGAAAAGCAATATGGAGTAAAACCTATTTTATATACTTCCTATTCTTTTTATAAACACTATTTTTCAGGCAAAGAATTTCAAGGTTACCATTTATGGATTGCGCACTATGCCACTGAAGATTTAAATCGTTTAACAGAAAAATGGAACTTCTGGCAACACAACGAAAGCGGACGAGTTAAAGGAATTAGAGGGGATGTTGATTTCAATGTTTTCAAAGGTGATTATGATGATCTCCTTAAAATGTGTAAGAAATAATTGATTACAAGTTCTCGAATAATTTAAAGGCTGCCCTAGGGCAGCCTTTTTTGTTATAGAATCTTTTTACCAAACATATTGGAGCTTGTTCATTAATAAAGCTTCTCCTGTTATTGTTTCAGCTCCGCTCGCTACATCAATTACTTTTGTTTCATACAATACCCTGTTTTTTTCTGGGAATATTTCTTTAACTGTTATGACAGCCCTATAGGGTGTATCTACAAACATGGGCTTTAAAAATGTATTGTTTTGCTTCATGTAAATATGTCCCTCAGCAAATAATAAGGTTCCAAATATCTTGGTAAACACACTGGCACTAAAATGTCCATGTATAATACATTTGCCAAACATACTAGCCTTACCTGCTTCTTCATTTACATGCAATGGATTGGTATCTCCACTAATTTGGGCATATAAATTAACTTGTTCTTGGGAGTAAATAATGTCGTGGGTGAAAATGTCCCCTTGTTTTGGTGCACTCATTTTTTTTTAAATTAATAGATAATTATAGCGATAATATTTCCAAAACGACAAAAAAATATTGTCAGTTTAAAGAAAAAGTGAAAACATGATAAAAATTTGGACAGCCGAATGGCTTGAAAATACTAATGGTTCGGCAATTTTAAATAAATTTAACGCTTAGCTTATTGAAAATTAATAATTTATACTAATTTTGCGCCCGATTTCAGAAAGGCAATCTGAACACCAATCAAAAACAATAATAACCAATAAAATGGAAAATCAAAACATGTTCAACACTTTTGCAAATATGCAGAAACAAGCTGTTGAAACTTTTAATCAAGCAGCTGAATCAATGAAAAATGCAATGGGTAATCCTGCAAATGTTGATTTCAACTCAGATTTCTTCAAAAAATGGTACGATAGCCAAATGGCATGGTTCAATCAACATAAAGGTGAAAACAACAATCAGGCTTTTGAATTCTTCCAAAATTGGATGAACAGTCAGACTGATATCGCAAAAAAATGGTTCGAAGCTAGCCAAGGTTTGATGAACAATATGCCTGCAATGGATATGAATAATACAAATTGGAATGCCAATTATAACAACATGATGAACATGTTTAATACTTGGAAAGAAACCATGACAACATCTTATAATGAGATGATGACTAATTTCAACAATGGTACAAACAAAGAAACTTTTTCAGGTATGTTCAATAATGCTGATATGTACATGAAAATGTTTCAATTCTGGATGCCAATGATGAAGTCGCTTCAAGATAAATCATTTACTACAGAATCATTCCGTAACATGTTCAATGCTCCTATGTACAAAGAAATGATGGACAAAATGTTCAACATGCAACCTGATTTCATGAAGAATATGTTTACTTCAAACATGGGCGGAATGAAAGACCAAATGGGTAATATGATGGACATGAACAAAAACATGTTTGATAACATGAAAAACATGATGAATCAAAACATGAATTCCATGATGCCAGCTGATATGTTCTCAACTATGTTGAACAATTACAATAACATGTTCAACCAAATGAATAACGCTGTTGCTCCGCTTGCTAAATTGATGCCTAATGGTAACCAAAAGCAACAAATGGAGAACATGAAAGAATTAAGTAACCACATGAATGTATACAATTTGAAAAATACTCAAATGCAATACATGATGTATACAACTGGAATGAAAGCAATGGATGAAGTTGCTGAAAATCTTTATAGCAGAATGCGTAATGGTGAAGATTTCAATAGCTTTATCAATGTTTACCAAGAGTGGTTAAATACCAATGATAAACACTTCGTTGCATTATTTGAATCTGAAGAGTATTCAAAATTAATGAGTGAAGTAAGTGCACTACAATTAGGTTTGAAGAAGAAAATTGAAAATCAAATGGAAAAAGCTTTCAGCAATCTTCCTTTGATTAACCGTAGCGAAATGGATGAGTTATATTTAACCATTCAAGGTTTAAAATCTCGTATCAGTATGTTGGAAAGACAATTAGATGCTGAAACATCTACTGAGGCTGAGACCAAAGAAACCAAAACTCGTAAAGGTACAAAAGCGAACGCGTAATTTTGTTTGTTTA
>JBMLPO010000192.1:0-1621 GCA_049242065.1 Bacteroidia bacterium | reverse complement strand
GGGATTACGTTTACAAATATATGAAACCTTCGGGGTCATGAGTCAGTGGATGAGGGATTTCCTTGAGTTTAGAAGTATATCACCTTTTGAGGTTCATGTGGAATAAGCAGTTTATCTTGATAAAACAAAAAAAGCTGCTCCGTAACGAAGCAGCCTTTCACAACAATCAAAAAAACAATCAGAGAAACATGAAACCATCAAAACATGATTTGGAAATTACCCCCTCAAACCAAATCATGAATAAGTTTAATTAGAGTGATCGAAACGGATGGGAAGAATTAATTTCACCGCTACCTTTTTTCCATTTTGGATTCCAGGAGACCATTTAGGCATTTCTCTCAAAACCCTCAAAGCTTCTTCATCACATCCAAAACCTATACCTCTTTCAATTTCTGTAAAATCAATACTGCCATCAGGCATCACTACAAAAGATAATATAACCTTACCTTTTACTCCATTTTCAATTGCCCACTTTGGATAACTTAGGTTCTTTTGAATATAATTCTGCATGGCATCAATACCACCGGGAAATTCAGGCATAATTTCAGTGAAAGTATGGAACTCTGGTTTAGTTATAATGGGCATTTCCATATTTCCAATCCCACTAGAGCCAGAAGTTCCTGAACCTGGATTACCTATGCCAGTGCCACTTGTAAGTAGTGAAGCAACTCCACCAAATCCTGCACTGCTGATGGGTTTGATATCCACTTTATTCACTTGTATAGGCTTAATTACTTTTTTATCAGCCACTACCACAAAATTCTCCTTTGGCAAATTTGGCATCACAATTTCGAAATTGCTGAATTTTACCTCTTCTTCCTTTAATACTTTTTCCCTTTCGCTAATTGTTTTTCCATTCGGGTGAGTGCCTGGTGCTAATGGTTCAATTTTCTTTTTTGATTGAAAATAAACTGTTACCAAAAACAATAAAAACATGGGAACCAAAGTAAAATAAATACTACGTTTTAAATTGTCGGGATACGATTTACGAATGGCATAAGCACCGTAAGCTTTGTTTCTTTTTTCAAATACAATCTCATCAAGATTGGATTTGTCGGATAATAGGGGATTCATAAGTTTAGTTTTTATAGTAGCATTAACTTATGAATAAAAACTATCGTATGAGCTAGTTTTTAAACTGACAAAAAACTGACTGAATAACAAAAAAGGCTGCTTCAATTTTATTTGAAGCAGCCTTTTTTTTAAGGTTGATCAGATTAAGCGTCTTTCTTAAACCAAGATTTGCAATTTCCTTCAGGTGAAACTGGACCTTTGAACAATTGACATCCGCCACATGCAGTTGCATCTGCACCTGCTTGGAAGAAACGACAATTGCTGCATTTTTTCTCAGCATCTGTAGAAGCCGCTACATATTGTACCGATTCACGTTGTTTGATATCTGCTTCTGTTAAACCAGATAAATCATTACAATCAGCTGAAGCAGTTGTTGCAGGAGCTGGTGCTGCCTCAGGAGTTGCTGCTGGCTCAGTTTTGGTTTCTGCTGGTTTATTAGATTCTCCACCACATGCTGCCAAAAATACACTGCCCGATGCTGCAGTGAATGCCAATGTCTTTAAAAAATCTTTTCTTTTCATATATTTTAATTTGGTTAATTTTCCCA